>JACRCT010001134.1 GCA_016218885.1 Deltaproteobacteria bacterium
CTCGCCCTCAACACCGAGAAGGCGCACAACCTGAAAGAGCGGTCGCTCGAGGTGATACGCATGTACCGCGGCCTGGTGGGCGCGCGTGGCCAGGAGAGCGAGGCCGACTTCGCCGCCATCTTCGAGGAGCCGGGTTTCGCCACCCTCGGCATCGCGTACGAGAAGCGCCCGCGCTACTCGGCCGGTGCCTACCATCCGGTGGTGAAGCGGGTCGAGGGGTTCTTCGACCGTCCGCTGTCCGAGGCGCTGTCGCTGCGCGAGGCCCGTGCCGACCGGCTGCTGGAGCTGGACGACCTCGTGGTGGAGGCGGTGGACGAGCTCAAGAAGCGGGGGCTGGAGTCGGCCTATCTCAAGAACTACGTGGTGGCCCGGCTCAACCCGCTGCGGTTTCAGCGCGGCGCCGGCGGTGACTTCGACGAGGTGATCGGCAAGATGCTCCGGGCTGCCCAGGGGTTCGATGCGACCTCGGTGCGCAAGGAGGATCTGGCGCGCATGGGCGGCGCGCCCGCCGAAGCCGAGGAGTGAGGGAGAGTGGGAAGTCGGGCAGGACCAGAACGGAGAGATCCCATGGGCGACCCGCTGTTGACGGCAGAGCAGGCCCGCGACATCCGCAGGGCCTACGAGAGCTTGACCGACGCTGAGAGGGACTCGCTCAAGCGTTGTCCCAACGCCCACTCGATCATGATGGATCGCACCTTCTGGAGGCTGGCGGGAGATGCCAGCGACGACGTGCGGTTGCGGATGGCGCACCTGGTGGCCTGCTATCCGGCAGCTCCGCAACTGGCAGACCCGCAGGGCTTCAAGCCAGGGCTGTTCCTGCGCGAGGTGCTCTACCCAGGCCAGTCTCCGAAGAGCCCCGACGAAGCGCTCAAGTACAAGCACCTGCTCCAGGCCCGCGACGTGGACGAGCTGGTGCCGCGCATGCGCAAGCTGCTCGCCGAGGCAGGACGTCCCGTCGACTGGGGCGTTCTTGGCCGCGACCTCTTCAACTGGAGCGACAAGGTGCGCAAGGCCTGGGACAAGGACTTCTACGCACCTGGGGCGACGAGCTGAGCCCGTTGCTCTCGCCCTGACCAGGAGCAGGCCTCGCTCAGACCTCTTCGCCCTTCTCGAATGCCCGCGCCGCGAGCCAGGTCGAGCGAAGGCAGCCGTCATGCGCGGCGGATTCCGGCGAAGCTCTCGAGCGGGCGAAGGTCTTCCGGCTGGCCTGAGGCCTCAGACGATCTCGAGGCTCTTCACGCGCAGGCCACGAGAGGCGAGCTCGGAAGAGATCGCTTTGGACGAGGCCGTCAGGGCGCTCCGCGCGCCGTGGCGGGAGCAGATGCGCACCGCGACCTCGCCTTTGGCGGTGCGGGTGATTTCGACTGAGGCAGCGCCGGAGCGATCCGCCAAGCCCACGCTCAGGGTCGGCAAGCTGCCCTTGAGCGTGGCCTCGATTCGGTCGACGAGTGCAGCCACCTGCTCGGCCCGCCCTGGCGCGGAAGCGCCCTGGGTGTGGGACGCTGGAGAGGTGTGGGAGGCGGCCGCCGCCGTATTCGGGGGCTCGGTCGGAGCCGGGCTGGGGGTGCGACCCTGCTCTGCCACGTCTCGCTCGAGGAGAGGCTGCGGGCGGGTGAATTCGCGCTCCAGAGCCTGGAGGAGATGACCGCGGGTCCGGGCCTCGACGCGTTCGATTTGCCGCTCCTGGCTCGTCTGCGCTGATTCGGCGTGGGCTCGGAGGAGAGTCGTGCGGGTGCTCCTCGAGGACTCGGCCTGTCGACCGGCCTGGAGCGAAGCGGCGCGCCCTCGGGCGACCTGTCGCGCGGCTTCGACGGGCCTGCCTGCCCGTTTCGCGTCGGCTGGCCCAACTCGGTCGAGCGAGGTCGCGGGACGCCGGCCGCCTGGAGCGAAAGCCGCGCGCTGATTGGTCTTCGCCGGCGGCGGCAGCCCCGGCGGAGGGAGCCGCTGTTCGACCAAGACAGCGCCGCGAGGGGGAAGGGGAGGCGACTCTGGCGCCTTCCTGGCCGAAATGGGCTTCTTGCCAGCGGGGGGCTTGAAGACGTCCGAGAAGCTCTGGGCTGAACCGGCGCCGGTGGGGCGCTGCCCGCCGCGTGACGGATCGACATTCTGGAGTCGCATGGCCTTCCCCCTGGACAAGGACGAGAAATGCCCTGGACCTGTGCAAGGTTCTGGCCGCCCGCGAAGAGCCCCCTGCCCCCAGCGCCGATCCGTCTTGGGCCGGGACGCTTCGTCACGCGATGAGACGGCTCGGCTCAGTGTGCGAAGGCATCGTGCTCGCCGATGCCCTGGCGGTCCTTGAGACCGAGCGGCGAAAGATCGTTGATGGCCAGCTCGCAGGCAGCCACGTCGTTCGCGTCGGCGAAGCCGCCGTAATTGCTCCAGTCGCGCTCCTCGAACAGCAGCCCGTCGCGGATGTCGATGACCATCGGCGGCTCGTCCTTCTGCCCGGTTCCCGCCTTGAAGCCGTAGAAGCGGCCGTGAACGAGATAGGTCCTTGCGAGAACGACCTTCTTGACATCGATGTACTGCTCTTTGGCCAGACGCACCACGACCCGCATCGGCTCGGGCACCGCGGTCTGGAAGAGCGGATGCTGCGCGGGAGTCACCTGCGGCACCAGCATCGTCGCGTAGTGGTGAGGGCCTGCGTCCTCGTCATCCTCATCAGGGGGCGGGGCGGGCTTCTCTCCCTTCTTGGGCTTGGGCGGTTCCTCCTTGAAGATATCGGCGAGGATGAGCCCGCCCCAGGCCAGGTCGCGGTCCAAGTAGCGATCCGAGAAGCGGTCGAGCGCCGAAGCCTGGGCCACCGTCGGCGCGAGCAGCACCTCGGTCTGGAAGCGCTGCAGGAACACGGGCAGGGCGAAGTCAATGCTGTCGATGAGCGTCGGGCCGTCCACCGCAAAGGCCAACCGCGCCAGGTCGATCGGTGCCTTGTGTTTGGCCTTGAGCTCCTTGGCAGCCTTCAGCCATGCCTCGGGGGCCTTCCCCTCATGCATTGCGCGATGGAGCATGTGGATGAGGTAGTCGTCGGCCGGGAACTTCTCGGTGGTGATGGGGTCGGTGAAGACCTTGAACAGGGCGAAGCGGTTGTCCTTCTTGTGGAAGAAGGGCGCGGCCTCGGCGAATGCAGCCAGCAGCGAGGCGGCGACGCGGGCGCAGTGGACGTTCTTGAAACCGGTGTCCATCGCCTTCATCAGCTTGGTGTTCGGCAGGCGCTGATCCTTCTCGTCCAGCCTCCAGACGAATGGCTTCTTGGCGAAGGCCTCGTCGTCCTGGGCGCGAGCAGGCGTCGAGGACAGGAGGAGGGCTGAGGCGGCGAGGGCGCTGGCAATCAGGAATCGGCTGGTCATGGAGGCACCTCCGGAGAGCCTAGCACCCGAGCGGTGGACTTCGATGCCGTCTCGCCCAAGTCCCGCCTCGTCGATGGTCTCTGCATATAGGCGACGGGGAAGGAGGGTCTTTGATTCGCCACCAAAGCGAGCCCAAATCTCCAACGGCCTCCTGGCGTCCGTCAACAGGGTCTCGCGTGCAGCCGGCATGTCGCTCGGATAGGCTCCGGGCCATGTCGCTTCCAACTCGTCTGCTTGCCGCTGCCCTGTGGCTCACCCCGCTCGCGGTGCCGGCCGCTTCGTTGCCGGCCCCCTTCGAGCCCGAACCCGAAAAAGAAGCCAGTGCGCGGGACGAAGAGGGCTGCGCTGACGAGGGTGACGACGTCGATCCGCCGGCAGAGAACGGCGCGGATGACGCGGGTGATGCGGAGTAGTCGCCCAAGCCAGTGGGGCTACTTGCAGTCGGTCTGCTGGACCACCATCCGCCGGTCGAGCTTCGCCTCGAGCTTTCCACCCCGCTTCTCGAGCCATGCGGCCAACGCATCGCGCATGTTCAGCTGGCGCCGATGCCCGAAGTCCTTGCGCTCGGCCGCGACCTTGTCGACCACCTGTCCGACGCCGTCGCCCCCCAAGGCGAGGAAGTCGCTCGTCGTCAGCCGATAGGTGGCAGCGCGGTCGAAGACCCTGCCGTTGGCGAAGGTGATGCCGTTGATGCGCCCGCCGCCCCCGGGGCCGCAGCGCTCGACCGTGAGGCGAACGCCCGAGACCTGCGGCGCGCCGTAGGTGCCGGAGAGGAGGGCCTCGAAGAGCGAGGCAAGCTCTGCGCCCGTCAGGGTGAGCGTGGAGACGGAGTTATCGAACGGGAAGACCTCGTAGAGCGCGCCGAAGGTGAGCTCGCCGGAGGGCAGATCGGCCCGGAGACCGCCGGCGTTGAGCAGCACCACGTCGGTCTGCTCCATCGCTCGCAAGGCGTCGGCCAGCGCGTTGCCCAAGGGGCTCTCGCCGGAGTAATTGCGGGTGAGCGTCTCGGGAACGAGCACGTGGAGCGGGCGTTTCTGCTCGTGCGCAACGCGTTCGAGGAAGGGTGCGAGCACCGCGGTCACCGCCGAATCCGGCTCGATCCTCTTCCCGTGGAAGACTGCCCTGACGAGCTCTCCCGGCGCAGGGTGCTTGGGGTCGCAGCTCTCGGTCCCGGCGTAGAACTGCTCGCAGATGGGGATCGCCGAGCGGATGCGGGTTGCCTCCCGGGCGACTGTGCCGGTGCGAGGGTCGACCTGCAGCTCGACGGTGCCGAAATGGCTGCCGAAGGCGTTCGACTGCACCACCGGCATCCCGTTGATGACCTGACCGATCTGGTTGTGGGTGTGGGCCGCAAACACGGCGTCGAAGTGGCCCGTCGGCAACGAGCGAAGCATGCTGAAGATCTCGCCTTCGCAGTCGGCCACCGTCGCTGGAGTCTGGGAGGCGCAGCGCCCGCCGGCGTGGACCAGCGCGACCACCACTTGGGCACCGCGCGCACGCAGATCGGCAGCTCCGGCGAGCGCCTCCTCGGCGAGTGGTCCGAACTGGAGGCCTGCCACATTGACCGGGTTGGTCACCTGCGGCGTGAGAGGCGTCAATAGCCCCAGCAGGCCGATCTTCACTCCCTTGCGCTCGATGATGAAGGTGCCGTCGTTCTTCTGGAATGCCGGGCGCTTGCCGGTGGAGGAGAGGTACAGGTTGCGGGCGAGCAGGGGGAAATGGGCCTGGGCGGCGCGGGCGGCGAGCGCCCCGAGGGGATCGTCACCGGGATCGACCGCCGCCGACTTGGGGCCCAGCGGTCCATAGTCGAACTCGTGGTTGCCGATGGCTGCCGCGTCGTAGCCGAGCAGATTGTAGGCGGCGATGACCACCTCTCCCTCGGACAGATTGGCGACCAGGGTGCCTTGGAACAGATCACCGGCGTCGAGAAGCACCAACCCGTCCGGGTTCTCGTGGCGCAGCGTGGAGAGATAGCTGGCGAAGGTGGCGAGGCCGCCGGTGCGCACCAACCGTCCGTCAGGCAGGTGCGTCTCGCGCGCCTGTACCCATCCGTGGAGATCGTTGGTCGCCACCAGGGTCAGGGTGATGGGTCTGGCCGTCTCGGGGACGTTGGAGGTCGAGGTGGCGCAGCTGGCCAGGAGCAGGGCGAGAGGGAGCAAGCGAGGGGAGAGCTGGCGCACCACGAGATTCTATCCGCCTGGGGCGCGACCACAACGTGGTTCGTCGCGCCCCAGGGCCGAGGGTGGGAGCTGGACCGGGCCGGCCTGCTTGCCCGCCTCAGTACTTGCGCGGCGTGCGTCGGAGAAAGGAGCGCACTGCGCGCGCCAGAGCCTCGGGAGCTTCTTCCGGTAGAAGGTGCCCTGCCTCGGGGATCACCTCCAAGGAGGAGGCGGGCAGGCTCCGCGCGAGGCGGCGTCCTTCCTCGACAGGGGTGATCTCGTCCAGCTCGCCCCACAACAGCAATGTCGGAACGCGAGAGCTCCCGAGCTCGAGGCTGGTCCGTCCGAGCAGATCGGCGGCCCCCACTTGATGCACGAGCTGGAAGAAGGCGCCCATCGCCGCCGGGGTGGCCCAGGCAGAGAGGTAGCCCGCGAGCGCGTCTTCGCTGAGGCGCTCGCGCCGCGCGAGCTGGGAGGAGATCAGCCCTCGCAGGCGTCCCAGCAGGTCTTCGACGGTCGTGCGCAGCGCTGCGCCCACTGCCTGCAGGGCCGCGTCTTACAGCGACCGCGGCGGCCACGGGGCGTCGGAATGGGAGCAGACGAGCCCCCGGCGCGAGAGC
>JACRCT010001135.1 GCA_016218885.1 Deltaproteobacteria bacterium
AGAACTTCAGGTCGACCATCTTGATGCGCGGGTCGCGGATGTGGCGGAGCAGGTCTTCGGCGTCTTGGATCATGGAGAGCTCTCTCACGACGGAAGGAAGAAGGTCACTTGTTCTAGCACGAGGGCGCGGGGAGCCGGGCTCGCAATCCGCCGCTCGTTCAGCCCGGCTGCTGCTGCCGGGCCATCACCGTGGCCACCCCCGCCATGGCCTGGAGCGCCTGCGCCTCGCTGAGGCCCAGCTCGAGGCGGAGCTTGGCGAGGAACTTCCCCTCCGACTCCTCGACCAACCCGTCGACGCAGGTCATGGAGGAGGCCAAGGCAAAGAGGATGCGGCGCTCCTCGGGGGAGTCGATCTCACGGAGGGCGCGCGCGAGGACCTTGTCGCGGCCCTTGGTGGAGATCGCCGCGACGCTGGAGGTGACCAGGCTGCGCAGCTGGTTCGCCACGGCAAGCTCCGGTCTGCCGAGAAGCCGCTGCATCTGCGCCACCGCGAAGTCGGTCTCGTCGGCGGTCACCAGGGTGTCGGCGGACATCGCCAGCGCGAGGACGTCGAGAACGGCCTTGTCCTTGGGGTTGGCGAGGTTCAGCCGAGGCGGGGACTTGGGGGCGGGCGCCTTGGCCCCTCCACCTCTGACCTTCGAATTCGGCCGGGCAGCCCTCTTGATCACCTTCTTCGCCTTGATCGCCATCTCGATGCCTCCGCGACGAACCAGTCGTGCAGATCTATACAACAGCCCTCAGCCAAACCGGCCGATCGATCGCCTGGCGCTCCCTCCCCCAGCGCTACGGGCTCTGGCGCGAGCGCGGCATCCAGCGCGTGTTCTGCAAAGAGCAGCTGATGACGCCCAGGCCGTAGACCACGCTGCGCTTGAAGTTGATGGACGAGGCCTCCGGGAAGTACCGAGTCGGGCAGGAGATCTCCCCGATGCGGAAGCCGGCGCCGATGGCCTGGCAGAGCAGCTGGTTGTCGACGACGAAGTCGTCGGAGTTCTGGGCCAGGGGCAGCGCCTCCAGCACCCGGCGCGAGAAAGCGCGATAACCGGTGTGGTACTCGGACAGCTTCTGGCCCATGAGGAAGTTCTGGGTCGCAGTGAGCAGCCGGTTGGCCACGTACTTGTAGCGCGGCATCCCGCCCTCGACGGCGCTCTGCGCCAGGATCCGCGATCCGAGCACCACGTCGTAGTGGTCGCTGGCGATCATGTGTGCCATCGCCCCCACCAGCCGCGGCGAGTACTGGTAGTCGGGGTGGAGCATGACCACGATGTCGGCGCCCAGCTCGAGCGCCTCGCGGTAGCAGGTCTTCTGGTTGGCGCCGTAGCCCCGGTTCTCGGGGTGGACGATGGTCTTCAAACCCAGGCGGCGCGCGACCTCGACGGTGTCGTCGGTGGAGGCGTCGTCCACCAGGATCGTCTGGTCAACCTCGTGGGGGATCTCGCAGACCGTGCGCTCCAGCGTCTTGCCAGCGTGGTAGGCGGGGAGCACGACGACGACTTTCTTGCCTTGGATCATGGTGCAGGCTTCCTTCGGTAGATGATGTTCCCGCCGACCTCTGCCTCGCGAACGTAGCGCGAGTGGACGTACTCCGCGAGGAGCGGATAGCGCTCGAGCGGGTAGCGCTGCCAATGGTGGAGGTTGGCGGGTGCGGTGTCGACGATCAATTCGGCGCGATGCTCCTCGAGCTCGTGCAGGAGAGTCTCGAAGCCCTTCGGGACCCCGAGCTTGTCCTCCTCGTGGGGAGGCAGGTGACGGGCGAGGCCGACCGCGGCGTAGCCCGTCAGGTAGTGGCAGCCCACGAAGCGGGTCGCGGCGAGCCTGTCGGCCCCGACGTAGATGAGCGGGTAGTAGCCCCACACGAAGACGCGGTCCGACGCTCGGGTACGCGCCTTCACGTAGCCGGCGACCTCCTCGTAGGGCAGGCGCGTGTCCCCGAAGAGCGCGTTGGCGGCCTCGAAGTTCATCCCCGCCACGAAGCAGAAGGCGGCAGGAAGAGCGGTCCCGGCGGCCACCAGCCGCCCTGGCCAGCGCCCCCAACCGAGGTCCGTCGACGCCGCGCCGATGCCGGCCAGCGCCGCCAGGGGCGCGACCAGGGCCGGGAAGTAGTGGTCGTAGAAGCGGCCGCCCAGCAGCGTCCCGGCGAAGGCCGCCAGCGACCACAGCGCGAGCAGCGAGATCACGCCCGTGGGATCGGCGCGGCGGCGCGCGGCGAGCACGACCGCGCGCGCGGCCAGGAAGAGCAGCGCCGCGCAGCCTGCGTACCACAGGCCGTAGGCGGTGGCGAAGCGCTGCAGCCAGCCGAAGCTCGAGAAGCCGGTAGGGACATAGGTGAGCGTCGTCCACTCGAAGGCCCAGAACAGCAGGTCGTCCCAGACGCCCAGGCTGCGGAAGTAGAGCGCCGCCAGCCCCCAGGTGCCAGCGAAGCCGGCGACGAGCACCGCGCCCAGCGCGAGCCCTCGGGCGATCGCCGCACGCCCGAGCACGAGCGGCCGGGCCACCCCGAGCCAGAGCAGTGCCGCGCCGAAGAGGGACACCGCGGTGGGTTTGATGAGCGTCGCCGCGGCGCACAGCGCGCCCGCGGCGAGGGCCATGAGCAGCTGCGAGGCCGCGCGCCTGTCCTGTCGGGTCACCAGCAGCGCGGCGGCCATCGCCAGCGGCAGCGAGAAGAGGAGCTCGCAC
>JACRCT010001147.1 GCA_016218885.1 Deltaproteobacteria bacterium
CGCCTGCGCCTCGACAACGGCAGCGAAGGCAAGGCGCCGGTCATGGCCGCCATGCCCGCGGGCTTCGAAGAGGTCGCCGAGATCAACCTGCAGGCCGACGGCGTCGCGACCGCTGAGCGCCTGAACAAGCACCTCGTCCGCCGCGCGAACCTCTTGGGCTGCGAGCCGGACGACCCCGAGGTGCAGACCTGCGCCCCCGACGCGCTGGGCGAGCTGCTCAACGTCGCAGCGGGGGTGCTCGCCGGCGCCCTGCTCGGTCCGGAGAAGCCGTGCCGCCTGGGGATCCCCCTGGTCGGTTCCCCAGCTCCGGGCGCCGAGCCGGGCGAGGTCCGGGTGGTGCTGCGGGTCGAGGAGGAGCACGTCCTCGTCGTCGCAGTGGGCGCCGCCGCGGGGGGCGGGGCATGATCCGCGTGCTCGTCGTGGACGATTCCGCCATCGTGCGCCAGATCTTCCAGCGCGAGCTGGCGCGCGATCCCGAGATCGAGGTCGTGGGCGCGGCGCCCGACCCGTTCGCCGCGCGCGACCTCATCGTCTCGCTGCGGCCGGACGTGGTGACGTTGGACATCGAGATGCCGCGCATGGACGGCCTGAGCTTCCTGCGCCGGCTGATGCACTACTACCCGCTGCCGGTGATCATCGTCTCCTCGCTGACCCCGGCGGGAAGCCGGATGGCACTGGAGGCGCTGCAGGCGGGCGCGGTGGAGGTGCTGGCCAAGCCCGGCCCCGCCTGGTCGGCGGGGGAGATGTCGGAGGAGCTGGTGCGGGCCACCAAAGCTGCCGCGGGGGCGCGGGTGGGGCAGAAGGCGCCGCCGCCGGCATCGGTGACGGGGGCCCTGTCGCGGACCACCCAGCGCATCCTGGCCATCGGCGCCTCCACCGGCGGAACGGTGGCCCTGGAGCACATCCTGCGGGCGATGCCCCCCGACCTGCCCGGCACGGTGGTCACCCAGCACATGCCGGAGACGTTCACCCGGCTCTTCGCGGAGCGGCTGGACGAGCTCACCTCATTGGAGGTGCGCGAGGCCGAGGAGGGCGATTCAGTGACGCCGGGGCGCGTGCTGATCGCCCCGGGGAACAAGCACATGGTGCTGCGGCGCTCCGGCGCCCGGTATCTGGTGAGCGTCAAGGACGGCCCGCGGGTCAACCGCCATCGGCCCTCGGTGGACGTGATGTTCCGCTCGGTCGCCCGGGCAGCAGGGACCAACGCGGTCGGGGTGATCCTCACCGGCATGGGCGGCGACGGCGCCAACGGCATGCTGGAGATGCACCAGGCTGGAGCGCGCAACCTCGCGCAAGACGAGGCTTCGTGCGTGGTCTTCGGCATGCCCCAGGTCGCCATCAGCGTGGGAGCCGTGGACGACGTCGTGAGCCTGTCGAACCTGCCCCGGCGCATCCTGGAGGAGCTGTCGCGGCCGGACGAGGCGCCCGCGCGAGCGCAGACCTGAACGGGTCTTGCGAATCATGTGCGTTCTGCAAGACGCACCACGCCAGCGGGGACGGGTGGCCGTGTAGGCGATCCCCCGTGCTTCACCCGTACAGCGACACTCGCCCGCTGCCATAGCCGGTGATCGCCAGCTCGGCGTTGGCTGCGGCGTTGGGCTTGGCGATGAGCGCGGCCACGTCCGCCGGAAGGTTGGGCGGGCAGGGGACGATCTCCTGCAGCTTGACGTGGGGGTTGCCGGGCACGTTGAAGAAGCGGGTGAGGACGTTCATCACCTCGTGCAGATTCTCGGCGAGGTTCGCGCTCAGCTGCCCCGCGCGCACGCTCTCAGACACCACGCCGGGGGGAAGCAGGACGAGGGCGGCGGCGGCGTTGGCGGCCAGCGGCAGGTCCATGACCGCCACTGCCGCCAGCGCGCCTTGATCGTTGCGATAGATGCCCACGTAGCCGCGAGCCGTCGTGCCGAGCACGAGCGGCTTGGCGTCCTTGGAGGTGATCTTGCGGCCCACTAGCTGCCCTATCAGGCTGGCGACCGCCTCGGGGATTGGAGGTACGAATCCTTGGGTGGTCATGGCTGACGTGTCTCCTGTCGCGTGCCGTCACTCCGGCGGGCTCTAAGTGAGATGCGGCCCGATGGTCGCCCTCATGGAGTCCGCCGTGAACGGCTTGGACAAGAGGAACACAGCTCCCTCCTGCTTGGCTAGCGCTTGCATCTCCCCCGAGCACTCGCTGGTCACCAGGCCAAGCTTGACGGGCAAGGCGGCGGCCTTGACCGCCTTGAGCAGCTCGAGCCCGTTCATCTCCGGCATGTTCCAGTCGGCGAGGATGAGATCCGGCTTCTCCGCCTTGGCGAGGGCGAGGGCCTCGACGCCGTTGGTGGCCTCCAACAGGGTATGGGTGCCCAGGTTGAGCTGTCGCAGGGTGCGCATCACGATGGTCCGCATCGCCTTGCTGTCGTCCACGATCAAGATCTTCATCGACGGGTCCTCCGGTGCTGACTGCGTGGTTGAAGTGCTACGCCTCGACAGAGCGCTCGAGGATGTTGAGCACCACCCTCTCGCCCTCGGTATGGAAGGACCTAGAGCCCAGCAACCGGCTCTTGCCTACGATCACGGTGTACTTCTCGCCTTCCACGACGGTCGGCAGCGAGAGCTGGCACCCGCCGGGAAGGAGGGCCTTGAAGTTGCCCCCGGCGACGTTGGCAAGCTCGCCCACCGCGTCGCGCATCTCCGCGTCGCTCACCTCGGCGGTCTCCATCCCGAACATCGCAGCCGCGGCGCGTCGCGAGGTCTCCTTGGGGCACTCGAGCACCAGCGCGCCCTCCCAGGCGCCCGTGATGTGCACGCAGGCGGTCAGGGAGATGCCCTGAGGAGCGACCTCCTCCGCCGCCGGGGTGATAGGCAGGCCCAGCACCGAGGTCCAGATATTCACCATCATGTCTTGGAGTTGGTCAGACGACACGTTCATGGGCACCCCGGGGCGCGCGCTCCGTGCGAGCAAGGCCTGTAGCTTCGGGCGCGGCAGCTTGCGCCGCACAGTCCTTCGGCACGGCTCCGCAGGCTCCTAAGCCGGCCGAGCCGGAACCATCGACGCTGCAGGCGAGGCGGAGGCCCCAGGCTCCAGACCTCAGGCGCCAGGACAGCGGCTTCAGGCTCCAGGTCCGCCAATCAAGGCTTGCCAGTCAGCTCCGTGGCGGGCGCGTCAGTCCCCTGACGCGCCCAGCGCAGCTCACTGGGGGAAGCGAGCGGGGCACGGCGATTGCTCAGGTGGCGCTCCGGAGAAAACCGACATGAGCGAGAACGCGACGAGCCCCGAGAAGCCCAAGTCGAGCCCGGTGCCGATGGTGCTGGGC
>JACRCT010001148.1 GCA_016218885.1 Deltaproteobacteria bacterium
AGATCCCTGAGGACCAGCGGAGCGTGGCCGCGCGGCGTTCCGTCCACGACGACCTCGGCGCCAGCGGGCTCGCTCACCACCTTGACAGCCGACGGGACCGACATCCGTGTGATGCCCACGAAGAACAGCACGCCCACGGCAGCGAGGAGCGCCCCCCAAGCCAGCGGTGCGTTGGACGGCCCCTGGAAGACCTCGAACAGAAGGCTCTGAACCGGTCCGAGCTCCTCTTTCAGCGGCTCATGGAAACGGGCGGCACGGTAGAGGGTCTTCAGGTCTGTCATGGCATCCTCCAGACTCAGGTCTGATGCGCTGCATCTGCCATCAAGCAGCGGCCGTGCCACCGGCCGAAGACACCTGAATTCAACTGTTTACGCCATCGAACAGCCATTCGACCCTCTGTAGAGGGCGGAGCCTGGACAGGCCGATCGTCCTCGTGAACGACAAATCACGTAAATTCTACTTACAGATCTCCACCTTGCCTGAACCGGGCAGTGGGCTCTATCTGATGAGGCTCAATCTCAACCCAGGCAGGCACTCATGACCGACCGCCCCCGCATCGTCTTCATGGGCACCCCCGAGTTCGCAGTGCCCTCGCTCGCCGCGTGCACCGAGCTCGGCGAGGTCGTGCTCGTGGTGACGCAGCCTGACAAGCCCAAGGGGCGCGGGCAGGCGTTGGCTGCGCCTCCGGTCAAGCAGTGGGCGCTCGCGCACGGCTTGGCGGTGGCCCAGCCCGAGAAGCTCAAGGCGACCCGCTTCCACGAGCAGCTTCTGCCTCTGGCGCCGGAGGTGGCAGTGGTCGCCGCCTATGGAAAGATCCTGCCGCCCGAGATGCTGGCCGTTCCAACCAGGGGATGCGTCAATGTCCACGGCTCGCTGCTGCCCCGCTGGCGCGGCGCTGCGCCGATACAGTGGGCTGTCGCCAGTGGAGATCCCACGACTGGCGTTTGCCTCATGTTGATGGAGGCAGGGCTGGACACGGGCCCGGTCATCGCCTGCCGCGAGATGGCGATAGGACCGAGCGACACCGGCGGAACGATGCACGACAAACTGGCACTGTTGGGAGCCGACCTGTTGCGCAGTGATCTGCCGGCCTACCTTGCGGGTGAGCGGACTCCAGCCCCTCAGGATCACGCCCGAGCGACCTTGGCGCCCATCCTCCGGAAGGAGAACGGCCGGCTCGACTTCAGGCTCCCGGCGCCCATGCTCGAGGCGCGGCTGCGCGGTTTCACTCCTTGGCCCGGTGGGTACACGACCGTGTCCGGCAAGCTACTCAAGGTACTCAAGGCCACAGCAGGCCAAGGTCGCGGAGAGCCTGGCGTCGTGCTTTCCGCCTCGAGCGCAGGGCTGGAGGTCGCCTGTGCACAGGGCTCGCTCGTCCTCCACGAGGTGCTCCCCGAGGGCAAGCGCGCCATGAGCACAGCGCAGTACCTGTCCGGCCACCCGCTGGAGTCAGGCGCGCGGCTCGGCTGAGAGTGCGCGATCGTGTTGGGTCCAAACGAACAAAACGCTCCTTGGGCTCGGCGCGCTGGAGAGTATGATGACGCAGCCAACCGAGGTGCTCATGAACATCCTGATCGTCCACGGCCCCAACCTCAACCTGCTGGGCGAGGCAAAGGGCGATGTCACGACCTACGCGGCGCTCAATGCGCGGCTGGAGTCTTTCGCCCGCGAGCTCAACGTGAGCGTGAAGATCGTCCAGTCGAACCACGAGGGGGCTCTCGTCGACACCCTCCAATCCGAGCGGCACTGGGCCGACGCTATCCTCATCAACCCGGCAGCGCTCACCCACACCAGCTACTCGCTGCGCGAGTGCCTGCGCATCGTCGGCCGCCCGGCCATCGAGGTGCACCTCGAGGACATCCGCCGTCGCGAGACCTGGCGGCGGAAGTCGGTCATCAAGGACGTCTGTGAAGCGCAGGTGATGGGCAAGGGCCTGCTCTCCTACCTCGATGCCCTGGAACGGCTGGCCAAGGGCAAATACGGCGGGCTGCGCAAGGGCCAGTCGAAGGCCGCCGCCGCCGAGCACGCCCCGCTGACGGCCCCACCCAAGCTCACCAGCGCTCCGGTGCGCACGCCCACCACCAAGACCATCGGACGGGTGTCCATGGCCTCGGGCGACCCTGGCAGGCTGCTGAAGGAGGCGATCGAGGCCGCCCCGGCACCTCACGCGACCAAGACCCTCGGCAAGACGACCCCGGTCATCGCGCCCCCGCCCGGAAGGCAGCTCACCAAGACCTCCCTTGGCATTACTCGGTCGGTCGTACGTGAGCGCATTGCCGCTCGCCTGGGTGGCAAGATCTCGCCCTCGGCTCTGGCGACGTGGGCCCGCGAACAGTGGCTCAATGTCGAGCGCGGCGCAGCCACCGAAATGGGGCAGCGCGAGCTCCTGGAAGAGGCGCTGCAAGCGCTGGCCCTATCGGCGACCCCGGCCGGCCAGCTCAGCGAGAACGAGCTCGTCGACCTGATGGCGCGACTCGGGTAGAGCCAACGGCTGGGTTCAAGGAAGCTCAAGTTGGATTACCTTCGACGTCAGCGAGCCGGCCGGAGGCCCGCTTCAAGGATATGACCGCTAGAGCCATCGCCTTCAAGGTGCTGCTGCAAGTCGAGCGCGCGGACGCCTACCTCAACGTGGCGCTCGACGCCGCCTTGCGCTCCGCGGGCTCGCTACCGCGCCAGGACGCGGCGCTGGCCACGGAGATCGCCTACGGCACGGCACGCCGTCGCCTGGCGCTCGACGCGGCGCTCGCCCGCCACAGCAAGCGCCCGCTGCACAAGCTCGAGACCGCAGTGCTCGTCGCGCTGCGCGTGGGCGCCTACCAACTGCTCTACCTCGAGCGCGTCCCCAGCCACGCCGCGGTGGACGCCACGGTCGAGGTCGCCAAGAAGCAGGGCCTGTCGCGAGCTTCGGGCTTCATCAACGCGGTGCTGCGCAGGATCGCCGAGGACCGCCAGATCCCCCTACCCGACGATCCTCTCGAGCGGGTGTCCGTCGAGACCTCCCACCCCATATGGCTCGTGCGCCGCTGGGCTGCACGCCTTGGCGCCGAGGAGACCGGGGCTCTGTGCCGAGCAGACAACGAGCCTGCCCCCGTCTGCGTTCGCGTCAACCGAACGCGCGCGACGCGCGAAGAGGTCGTGGCTGAGCTCGAGCAAGCCGGAGTGGTCGCCCGCCCTACCCCGTACTCGCCTCTGGGACTGTGGCTGGAGAGCCCGGGGGCTGTGCCCACCCTCGGGCCATTTCGCAAGGGGCTTTTCCAGGTGCAGGACGAAGCCGCGCAACTGGTTTCGCTGGCCGCCGCCGCCCGGCCGGGGATGCGCGTGCTCGACGCCTGTGCCGCGCCGGGCGCCAAGGCCTGCCACCTCGCCGAGCAGATGAGGGGCGAAGGGGAGATCTTTGCGATCGACGTGCACGAGCGAAAGCTGCGCAAGCTCGAGGAGGAGGCCCATCGCTTGGGCGTAGCCAAGCTCTTCCGCATGCGTGCCGCCGACGCCTCGCGCCCGATGCCTCTGCCGGAGCGCTCGTTCGCTCTGGTGCGGCTCGCCGCTCCGTGTTCGGGCTTGGGCACGCGGCGCCGTCACCCCGAGCTGCGCTACCGGCGGGAGGAGGGCGATTTGGCCCAGCTGGCGACGCTGCAACAGGCGCTGTCCGACAACCTCGTGCGCTACCTCAAGCCGGGCGGAACCTTCGTCTATGCAGTCTGCTCTCCCGAGCCCGAGGAGGGCACTTTGCAGTCCGCGCGGCTGGTCTCACAAGGTCTGCAGCGTGCCGCGCTGGATGCTCCGGAGGTGCCATGGGAACAGGTCCGCGACCCTGACGGCGGTCTGGCCACGCTTCCTCACCGGCACCGCGCGGATGGCTTCTACGCCGCGCGCTTCACCAGTCCCTGACTCGCGACGGCAGGTTGAAGGGAGACCCCCATGGGCGTGCTCGTCGCTCCCTCGATCCTCTCGGCGGATTTCGGCCGGCTCGGCGAGGAGATCCGCGCGGTGGAGGCCGCGGGCGCGGACCTCATCCACGTGGATGTCATGGACGGCCGCTTCGTGCCCAACCTCACCATTGGCCCCCTGGTGGTTGAGGCGGCAAGGCGA
>JACRCT010001149.1 GCA_016218885.1 Deltaproteobacteria bacterium
AACTGATCGGCCCGGGCTCCGACCGCGTCGCCGCGACGCTGCTCGGGCGCCATGTACCGGGGCGTGCCCTGGACGACACCCATCGACGTGACCTTCGAGGACACCGTTGCGCCCGAGGTGGATGGGGCGCAGTCGGGAGCGCCCGGCTCTGCCGCGGCCCTGGCGAGCCCGAAGTCGGAGACGCACACGCTGGCATCGCGCCCCACGAGCACGTTGTCGGGCTTGAAGTCGCGATGCACGATGCCGGCGGAATGCGCGGCGGCGAGGCCCTGACCGGCGAGGAGAAACGTGTCGCGGATCTCTCGCCAGCTCCGTGGGGACCCTGTCAGCCAGCCCCGCAGGGTCGTGCCCTCGATGAGCTCCATGGCGATGAAGACCCGACCGTCGACGGTCCCCACGTCGTACACGGTGACCACATTGGGATGCCTCAGTCGCGCCATGGCCTTGGCTTCGCGGATGAAGCGTGCTGCCGCCTGCTTGCCCTCGGCCCGGGAGAAGACATCGCTGCGCACCAGCTTGAGGGCGATCTTGCGATCCAACTCGGGATCGTAAGCGCAGTAGACCTCGCCCATCCCTCCCGCGCCGCGAAGGTCCAGGATCACGTAGCGACCGACCGCCGCGCCACGCTGCAGGCCGCGCGCGCCTCCGGGCTCGACCAGCTCCGCCGGCTCGGATGGCGTCGAGTGCTGCAGCAGCTCTTCGACGAGCCGCGCGCAGCCGGGGCAGGTGTCCAGGTGCTCCTCGAGGCGCTCGATCTCGGCGACCGAGAGCGCGCCTTCGACGAATTGGGCGAGGGAGTCTGCGCCGGGGCACCCCATGGCGGCTGAGGATACCGGAAAGAGAAAGGCCTCCGGGCCCTCACGCGCTTCGCCCTACTCGCCCTCTTCGTCTGCCACTGCCGCTCAGACAGGCGTGATCCAAGGGGTCCCGCCGAACGACTGGTACAGCACCGTGATCCGTTCACCGACCTTGAATCTCCTGATCACGGCCGGGTGCCCGTGGAAGGCCTGGTCGTGGAGGTAGACGAGCCCCTGGGGAACGTCGATCCGCTGGACGTTGCCGACGGTGGCCATGACTTCGTTGTCCGTCTGCAGCCAGCCGGACTCGCCCGTTCCGCCGCCCAGACCTGCGGTGCCGCTCGGCAGCAGCCAGGGCACGCCCCCGTATTCTCGGTAGGTGAGCGAGACGTGGTTCCCGGGGCGCAGCTCCAGCAGGTCCATCGGCGTGCCGTTCAGCGTGAAGGAGCTCGTGCCGCTGCGGATGCTGGCCTTCCCTGCGCCCTCGGATACCGAGACGACGATGCCCCTGATCGTCTCGACGCTCTGGCCGGTCGCGACGGCGGGCTCGCCAGAATCGCCGGAGGCACCGGAAGGAGGGTCCTCGGACGCCTGGCCCATCGTCCATGCCACGCCGGCTCGTGCCTGGGTCGTCGGCGCCAAGACGAGTGCGAGCGCAGCGACCGTCCCCTCCAGCCATCGAGTGTTCATGTGCCCCTGCTTCCCTCCGCGCTGCCTTGCGGAGCCCAATTCTCAGATGCGGACGATCGACGCAAACGACACCGCGGCGTCCGATGCCCTGGCTGAAGACCATGGGCGCGCGCCTCTTCGCCGAGCACGAGCGCCTGCAGGCCTCGATGGGTCCTTGGCGCAGCAACGGCGCCTTGCCGGACGCCGGAGGTGCCAGGCGCGCCCCACCAGGTCGCCCGCGAAATCTATCGGTCCGCACGTGGCAGCGAGCAGGGGCGCGCAAGCTCGGGACCAAGGGAGCGCGGGCCGGCGCGAGCCGCCTTCACGCAGAGGGTCGCCCGCTCGCCTTCAGCCGTGGGTGAGGCCTTCGGGAGGGGCAGGTCCACCGACAGTCAGCGGAGACGGAATCTTCCGGAACGCCTGGATCGATCCTGCCCACTTTCGGGTTCACCATCCGCGAAGAGCGCTCCGCTGGGTCATCGTGAAGGAAGTGCCGGGGGTCGACTCGGCTGCCGTCCTCATGCGCGAGGGCGATCGGCGCTTGCGCGCGGGGCTCGGCCTCGGCGTCGACCGCAGCAGCGGTGTCTCGTGGAAGATCGGGGAGAGCTTCGCCGGCAAGGTGGTTGACCTGCGGCGGCCGTGGCTTCTCCATCGTCCTGCAAGTCCGTGGGAGCCATCCTCGTTTGCGGACCGGGCCTGCGAGCTTGGACGCGGAGCGCTACGAGCGGGTCCCGCCTGTCGGCCGAACCGGGGCGCTCGACAATGGGAAGACGGTGGCGCTGAATGCCCGGTGTCCGCGGACTACCCCTACTCGCGTCGAGAGCTCTGCTTGCTCGCCGTCCATCCGTCTTCGCTCCCATGAGCGCGGGGTGGGCGGCTCGGGCTTCTTGAAAGCCCTCCGCGAGCGAGTCCACGAAAGGTGTGACTCTAGTGCTCGAAAGGTCAACGGTCGCGGAGGAGCGCGACGCTGGTTCCTAGAGGAAACCACTGTCGGTCGAGGGCCAAGCGATTGCCTCTCGCGCCAGGCCCGGTGCTCGTGGCCCTGACTTGACGCGTCAATTCGAGACCAAGGATAGTCCCTCTCCCAGCAACATCTTCTGAATAGGGAAGGGGTTTCCAAATGCTGAGTTCTCCGCGATCCAGCGGGCGGGTGGTCGCAACGGTCGCATTGCTTTGGGCAGCCTGCGGGGGTTTTTCGGCTTGCGACGATGCGAAGAGCCTGATCTCGGTCACGCTGACGCCGTCCAAGGCCACACTCCAGAAAGGCGCGACCCAGCAGCTCACCGCCACCGCGGGCTACGACGACGAAGCCTTTGCGGTCGTCACTGGCGAGGCAACCTGGACGTCCTCCAATGAGGCGGTCGTCACGGTTTCGGCTGCGGGGCTGGCGACGGCGGTCGCCGAGGGCACCGCCGTGATTCAGGCCGCGTACTCCGGGTTCACGGCCAAGGCCACCATCGACGTCACTGCCGCGACTCTCGTCTCCATCGCGCTCACACCGGCCGACGTGTCGGTGGGTCAAGGAGCCACGGCGACGTTGATGGCCACCGGTTCCTACTCGGACGCGACGACGAAGGACCTCACGGCCGAGGCGACGTGGTCGACCTCGGACGCGAGCAAGGCCACGGTCTCGGCGGGCGTGGTCACCGGTGTCGCCGCGGGAACGGCGACCATCACCGCTTCGGTGGGCGCGGTCAGCGGCGAGGCGGACGTCACGGTGTCCGAACCAGTCCTGGAGTCGATCGCCGTCACGCCGATCAACCCCAGCATCGAGGTGGGATCGACCCGGCGGCTCACCGCGACCGGGAGCTACTCCGATGATTCCACGCGTAACATCACCACCGAGGTGACCTGGTCCTCCTCGAGGGAGGCCAGCGTCACCGTCGATGCCGGTGGTCTCGTGACCGCAGTCGCGGTCGGCTCTGCCACGATCCTC
>JACRCT010001150.1 GCA_016218885.1 Deltaproteobacteria bacterium
CACCACTCCCAGCCGCCCCAGCGTCGCCTCGTCCAGATCCTCCAGCGCCACAGCGGGCGCCGACGTCAGCCTTCCGACCGGCGAACCGAATCCCTCGGGGTGGCGCTCCTTGCCATGCCCCGGCAGCTGCTCGCCCCCGAAGGCGAGCGCCGTCGGTCCGCGAGTGCGCAGATAGGCGGGTCGTCCCCGCGCGTCCAGCGGCGGCGCCTGGAAGATCCCGCTCACCTGCAGCCCCGAGGACCAGACCGCGGTCGCCACGTTCTCGCTCGCGACCGCCTTCTTCAGCCCCTCGAGCCCACCGGTCCGCTGTGCCAGCCTCGAGGCGAACTGCTCGAGCACGGCGCTCAGATGCTCGAAGTCGGGGGTCACGAAGAGCTGCGGCTGCCGGCGGGTGATGTCGTACGAGCACTGCGCGGCCTCCTCGGTGTACGGCAGCTTGCGCACCTCCGGCGCGAGACAGCTCACCGCCTCGCCGATGGACGAGAGCAGCCCGGCGCCATAGAGCCGCGGCGCCTCGAGCTCGCCGACCAACCCGTACTCCACGGTCCACCAGTGCAGCCGGCTGATCAGCGCGGCCTCGGAGGGTGTGCCCAGCTCTCGCTGGCGCTCCTTCACCTCGCGCTCTGCGTGCGCGATCTCCGCCGGGTCGGCTCCGCGCTGCTCCTTGACCACCGAGAGGCGGCGAATCGCCTCGTAGAGCTCGAAGTCGGCCTTCGACGAGACGGCCTTCGCCCCGATCTCTCCGATGCGCCGCAGGTACTCGGCGTAGCGCTCGTCCACGATGATCGGCGCGTGCCCCGCCGCCTCGTGCACGATGTCCGGCGCTGGCGTGTAGGCGATGTGCCCGACCTGCCGCATGTCCGCGGCGATGACCAGCACCCGGTGCGCCTGGAACTCCATGAACGCCGCAGGCGGGATGAAGCCGTCGACGGTCGCCGCCGCCCAGCCGATGCGCGACAGGACCTCGTTCATCTCCTCGATGCGCGGGATGCGGTCGGCGCGGATGCCCGTGCGGCGCAGGCCCTCGAGGTAGATGGGGTGCGCTCGCTGGGAGAGGATGTGCACGCTCTGGCGCATGATGTAGCGCCACACCGCGTGGTCCTGCGCCGTGTAGCGCTCGTAGTCCTGGGCCACCAGGTGCTGCCTCAGGTGCCTAGGCAACCGGGCAATCCGCTGCAAGCCTCCCGGGTCGCGGGACGTGTCGGCTGCCTCAGCGGTGGCCATGAAGCCCCTCCTGGATCGGGTGCTCGCAGGCTCGATCTATTGGCCGCGCCCCCTTGGCGGCAACCCAGAGGGCAATGGCGCACCGCTTTTGCGTGGAGAAGAACCGGGCCAGCGCCCTTTCGGCGGAATCCCCTGCCGCCGGGCAGGCCGGTGATTAGTGTTCCCCATCTTCAGAACCTCCTCCTGAAGGGGGGCCGAACGATGGCAGACAGGCACAATCTGCGCGGCTACGACTTCGTGGAGTTCTATGTCGGTTCGGCGCGCGCCTCGGCCTACTACCTCTCCCGCGCGCTCGGGCTCACCGTCTCGGGCTATTCTGGCCCGGAGACGGGCGTGCGCGACCGCACCTCGTTCTGGCTCACCAAGGGTCGGCTGCAGCTGGTGCTGACCTCGGCGCTCGCTCCCTCGACCGACGAGATCCTCAGCTTCACCCAGCGCCATGGCGACGGCGTACGCCGCTGGGCGGTGCAGGTCGATGACGTCCCCGAGGCCTTCGCCGAGGCGACGAAGAACGGGGCAGTGGCCGCGTTCCGGCCCCGCCGGCTCGAGGACGCGCAGGGCTTGGTGGAGGAAGCCGGGCTGCGGCTCTACGACGACACCGAGCTGGTCTTCATCAACCGCGAGCGTTACCGCGGCGTCTTCCGCCCCGGCTTCACCGCCCCGCGCCACTCACCTCCCGCGGGCGAGGACAGCGCTCTGGCGTGCATCGACCACATCGTCGGCAACGTCCGCGTCAACGAGATGGACGCCTGGGCCGCCTGGTACGAGCGCACGCTGGGCTTCGACACCTTCATCGACTTCAAGGCGGGAGACATCGGCACCCGCTTCTCGGCGCTGCTCTCCAAGGTGGTGCGCAGCCCCAACCGCGCCATCAAGAACCCCATCAACGAGCCCTACCCCGGGCTCAAGCGGTCGCAGATCGAGGAGTTCCTCGAGGAGTACCGGGGCACCGGCGTGCAGCACATCGCCATCGCCAGCGCCGACCTCCTCTCCACGGTGCGGGTGCTGCGCCAGAACGGGGTGGAGTTCCTCGACGTGCCGCCCGCTTACTACCAGGCACTGCGCGCGCGCAAGGACCTGCACATCGCGGAGAGCATCGACGACCTGGAGCGGCTGGGCATCCTCTGCGACATCGAGGGCCAGGGCTACCTCCTGCAGCTGTTCACCCGCCCCATCGGCGACCGCCCGACCTTCTTCTTCGAGTTCATCCAGCGACGCGAGGGCGCTCAGGGCTTCGGCAAGGGCAACTTCCAGGCCCTCTTCGAGGCGCTGGAGCTCGAGCAGCACAAGCGCGGCAACCTCTAGCGAGGCCAGGCGATGCCCTTCTACGTCCGCCAAGGCGAGCTTCCCCGGGTCAAGCACACCGCCTTCCGCAAGGCGGACGGCTCGCTCTACCGCGAGGAGATGGTCTCCACCCGCGGCTTCAGCGGCGCCTACACCACTCGCTATCGCCTGAACGTTCCCTCGGGTGCCGTTCGCCAGCGCGAGCTCGCCGTGCCGCGCCCCGAGCCCTGGCCCGAGGCTCCGGTGCTCTGGTCCCACTTCAAGACCTTCGAGCTGGCGCAGGAGGGCGACTTCGTCGGCGCTCGCGCGGTCTTCCTCTCGAACGAGTCCTGCAGCATCGCCACCGCCCGGGTCACCCGCAACAGCGAGACCCTGTTCCGCAACGCCTGCGCCAGCGAGCTCGTGTTCGTGCACCGCGGCCAGGGTGTGATGGAGAGCGAGTTCGGCGCGCTGCCCTTCGACGTAGGCGATCAGCTGGTCATCCCCCGCGCCACCACCTATCGGCTGCACTTCGACTCGCTCGCCGACGTGCGGCTGCTGATCCTCGAGTCGCGCTCGCCCTTCGAGCTGCCCGCGCACTACCGCAACCAGGCCGGCCAGCTCGACGAGGGCGCCCCCTTCTGCGAGCGCGACCTGCGTCACCCGGTGCTGCAGCCGCCGCGCGACGAGCGAGGCGAGTTCCCGGTGCTGGTCAAGCATGGCGACCGGTTGTTCGAGCACGTGCTGCCGTCCCACCCGTTCGACGTCGCCGGCTGGGACGGCTACCTGTTCCCCTGGACCCTGGACATCAAGGCCTTCCACCCCAAGGTGGGGCGTATCCACCTCCCGCCGCCGGTGCACGCGGTGCTGAGGACCGAGGCGCTGGTCGTCTGCGACTTCGTGCCCCGGCCCTACGACTTCCACCCCGACGCGGTCCCCGCCCCGTACTACCACTCCAACGTCGACAGCGACGAGGTCCTTTACTACGCGGGCGGGGAGTTCATGTCCCGCAAGGGCGTCGTCGAAGGCTCGATGACTCTGCACCCCGCCGGCATGCCCCACGGGCCTCAGCCGGGACGCGTCGAGGCGTCCATAGGCGCGGCGGGAACTCAAGAGTACGCGGTGATGATCGACACCTTCGCCCCGCTGCGCCCCACCTTGAACGTGAAGAGGACGCTCGACGCGGCATACGCCCAGTCCTGGCTGGGATGAGCACTCAGGAGGGAGCGCCGTCATGAAGCTGGTTTCTTTCCTGAACGCGCGGGGCGAGGAGCGCGCCGGTCTGTTCCTCGAGGGCCGCACGCTCGATCTGCCGATGAGCGCGAAGCAGCTGGGGCTCGCTGCGCTGCCGGCGACGATGAAGGAGCTGCTCGAGGACTGGCCCCGAAGCCTCGAGGTGGCGGCGCGGGTGCAGCACGTCTTCCTCGAGCGCGGGCAGGGAGCGATCGTCGACGAGGGATCGTCGCGGGCGCTCGCGCCGGTGCCGCACCCCGGATCGTGCCGCGACGGGTACGCCTTCCGGCAACACGTGGCGACCGCACGGCGCAATCGCGGGGTGGAGATGATCCCCGAGTTCGACCAGTTCCCGGTCTTCTACTTCACCAACCACCGGGGCATCGTGGGCGAGGGCGAGGTAGCGGTCGAGGCCGACCATCTGCAGCAGCTCGACTTCGAGCTCGAGGCGGCGATCGTCATCGGCCGCGAGGGTCGCAACATCGAGGCCGGCGACGCCGACGGCTACATCGCCGGCTACACGGTG
>JACRCT010001151.1 GCA_016218885.1 Deltaproteobacteria bacterium
CCTAACGCCGGCGTCTGCTGGTTGCTCGTTACTGGGCTGCTTCTCAGCGGTGGGTGTGGGCCTATGGATGTGGGCACTCAGGCTGACATCGATACGGTTCAAGCACGCCTGGGCGACTACGGGACCCCTGTGAAGCACCCTCCCTCCCCACTCCCCAGCGGCCCCATGCCGCTCGTGGTCGCGCTACACGGCTGCTTCCAGAGCGGTGCCGACTACCAGCTCTCCACCGGGTGGGACGACCTCGCCGACAGGTATGGCTTCATGGTCGTCTATCCCCACAAGACCGGTGGCACGATTGGCACCTGCTGGGATCATGCGGCCACCGGAACGGGGAACCCCAATGCCGACATGACCCATATCCTGGGCATCATCGACGAGGTCAAGGGGTCGCATCACATCGACTCCAACCGCGTGTACGTCACTGGGCTGTCGGCCGGCGGCGGCCTGACTTATTGCCTCATGGAATTCAAAGGCAGCACCTTTGCCGGCGGCGCTCCCATGGCCGCACCTCAGTGCGGCACCAAGGGAAACCCTGTGAGCGAAGCGATGATCATCTGGCACTCGAGCAGCGATGGCATCTCGCAGGGCGCGGCGGGCTTCAGCCGCTTCGGAGGAGCCTATTCCGGGGCCCAAAAGACCGTCACCGGATCCCGGCTGAAGCAAGGCAACACCAGGCATTCGTATGACGCCTTCACGCTCAACGGAAAGCATGTCGTGGGCCTGGTCACCATGTCCAACCCGCACGGCATCGCCGTCGACCCGGGGAACCTCGATGACCAGGGCGGCACGACCGGCAGCTATGCGAGCGATCAGGACATTTGGTCCTCGTATTACACCGCCCAATTCTGGGGCCTCCTGAGCACTCAGCCCATCACCACGCCCGCGGTGAACATCACCTTCCCGGCCAGCGGTGCGCAGGTTTCCGGCACCCTCACCATCGAGGCCACGGCGACCGACGACCAGAGCGTGGAGAGGGTTGAGTTCTACGTCGACGGCCAGCTCAAGTGCACTGACGGCACCGGTCCCTACACCTGTGTCTGGGACACCAGCCTCGAGCCCAGTGGCAGCCATGCCCTGATGGCAAAGGCCTACGACCCGTCGGGTGCGGTGGGAACGGATGACGACACCTCGGTGAGCATCGGCATCTCCGGTCGGGACGCTGGCCCGCTCGCAGGCCCAGACTCCGGCCCGCTGGGTCCGGACGCGGGCGCCGTTTTCACCTGTGAGGAGACCTATGCGAGCAACTACGCGCACGTCCAATCCGGCCGCGCCGAACGCTGTGGCACCTACCTCACGAACGCCTGCACCGCGGGCGGTGGCGACGATCTGGGAGCCTGGAGCCTGTCAATCTCGAGCTGGGTTCGTGAGGTCCGAGCCGGGTACTTCGAGGCCGGGCGCTGTGAAGAAGTCCCGGGCGAGGACGCGTCGGCGCCCGACGTGTCGGTGACGCGGCCGGACGCCGGGTACCTCGCCGTCGATACGGGATATGTCCCGCGGCCGGACGCCGGGCACCTCGCGGGTGACACGGGACATGGCCCGCGGCTGGACGCGCAGGTGCAATCGGACGCGGGTGCTGCGGCCCCCCCGGAGGACGGCTTCCTGAGCTGTGGCACTTCTGGCTCGCCTCTCCCGATGGTCGCGGTGGTGGCGCTCCTCCTTCTCGGCCTCCTCCCCCGAGGAGCGCGGGCTTCCTCAAGGAGTTGAACAGGAGGCCCTGGGAGGCGGGGAGAAGAGGGCGTGGAAGGACCTGGGACCACGCCAACGTCAACGCGGACCAGGCGGTGGCGCTGGGAGCCGCGATCTGCGCCTCCACGATCGACAAGGTCAGCAGCCTAGTGCTGATCCTGAAGAAGCTGGTCGGCAAGAGGTGAGGAACCTCCTCGACTGCCTTGCGGTCGTGGCGCCTCAGGTGACGCGCAGCACCTCCTCGATGGTGGTGATGCCCATCGCCACCTTGAGCACGCCCGACTCGCGCAGGGTGCGCATGCCCAGCTGGCGGGCCTTCGCGGCCAGCTCGGCGGAGTTGGCGTTCGACAGCAACTGCAGCTTCATCTCCTTGCCGACGTCGAGCATCTCGAAGAGGCCGGTGCGGCCCAGGTAGCCCGTCTCGCGGCACTGGGCGCAGCCCGCGCCGCGGCGGAACGAGGTCCCCTGCGGCAGCAGCGGGAGGTTGACCGAGAGCGCCGAGAGCTCGTCCGCGGTGGGGGCCGACTCCACCGCGCAGTGCGGGCACACCTGGCGCACCAGGCGCTGGGCCATCACTCCGACCACCGAGCCCGCCACCAGGAAGCGCTCCACCCCCAGGTCGACCAGGCGGCTGAGGGCGTCGCAGGCGTCGTTGGTGTGCAGCGTGGAGAGCACCAGGTGGCCGGTGAGCGCCGCCTGGATGGCGTAGCGGGCGGTCTCGCCGTCGCGGATCTCGCCCACCATGATGATGTCCGGGTCCTGGCGCAGGATGTGGCGCAGCGCGGCGGCGAAGTCGAGCTCGATGCGCGGCTGCACCTGCACCTGGTTGAAGGCCTCGTGCACCATCTCGATGGGGTCCTCGATGGTGACCACGTTGACGTCCGGGCCGGCCAGCACCCGCAGCGCCGAGTAGAGGGTGGTGGTCTTGCCGCTGCCGGTGGGGCCGGTGACCAGGAGCAGCCCGTGGGGCCGCTCGATCCAGCCCTCGAACATCTGCAGCTCCTCGGGAAGGAAGCCGACCTGGGCGAGGTCCTGGATGAGCGCCTCGGTGTCGAAGATGCGCATCACCACCTTCTCGCCGAAGGCGGTCGGCAGCGTGGAGACGCGCATCTCGATCTCGCGGCCGTCCTTGTCGGTCTTGATGCGCCCGTCCTGAGGCCTTCGCTTCTCGGCGATGTCCAGGCGCGACATCATCTTGATGCGCGAGACCACCGGCGCGTGCACCGGCTTGGGCATGGTGTGCACCGGGTGCAGCACGCCATCGATGCGCATGCGGACGATCGACTCATCGCGCCGCGGCTCGATGTGGATGTCGCTGGCTCGCTGGTCGAAGGCGTAGCGCAACAGGTACTCCACCGCGGCCACCACCGGCTTGTCATTGGCGTCCAGCTCGCGGTCGGTGGAGAGCCGGACCAGCTGCTCGAAGTTGCTCAGGTCGACGGTGGGCCCGCCGTGCTCGTCGGCGGCCGCGGCCATGCTCTTCTTGAATCCGTAGACGTGGTCGACGGCGCGCAGGATGTCGGCCTTCGACGAGAGGACCGGCTCGATGGGCTGGCTGACGATGGTCCGCAGGTTGTCGAAGAGCTCGTCGTCGAAGGGATTGGCGACCGCCACCCGCAGCACCCCGTCGACCCGCTCCAGCGGCAGCGCTGCGTGCTTGCTGGCGTAGGGCCGCGAGAGGGTCCGGGTGATGAGCCCCATGTCGAGGTTGAGCGGGTCGATCTTCTGGTACTTGGCGCCGCACTGCAGCGCGCAGATCTCGCTGATCTTGTCCTGGTCGAGGAACAGCCCCGGGCGACCGGGCACAGGGAAGTTGAAGTCGGACACGATCTCCACTGGGGAGACGTCGTAGCGGCGGCCCTCCCCGCCGCGCTCCTTGGAGATCCGCGAGCGGACCGTCGCCTCCTTGATGCGCACCTCGCGCAGCTGGTCGGGATTGATGAGGTTGTAGACCGACAGCGCCTGCAGCACGAACTGAACCGAGAAGTCAGCGCGGGTGCGCGAACGGAGACCGGGCTTGCCGCCGCCCCGCGTGCCACCAGGCTTGCCGGGGGCAACGCCCAGGCCCGAGGGTGGGCCGCCCATTGCGGTTGGCTTGGGGGGAGCTACGTTCGACATCGCGTTCGCCTCCGGAGGGCCGCGCCGAGCAGCGCGGCGGCCAGGATACCTGTGGCCGTGCCTGCGCCACCCTGCACCCCACATCCACAGCCGGAAGGCGGCGGAGGCAGCGGCTGGGCGGCGTCGGTGCCTGGCGGCTGCGCTGCATCGCGGTCGTCACACAGGCTGCAGCCGGCGTCGCGCCCTGCCCGGCGCAGACAGGAGCCAAGGGTGCAGACCGTGCCGACGGGGCAGTCTTCATGGGTCTCGCAGACCGGCTTGCAGCCCGTCACCGAACCTTCGTACCAGCAGCCCTGACCGAACATGCAATCGGAGCCCCGCTCGCACGCCTTGAAGCAGAGCATCTCGCCCTCGTACTCCATGCAGGAGGAGCCCTGCGGGCAGACGGAGCAGGAGGTGCCGCAGGCAATGACGCAGGTCCCCTCGGTGATGTCGCGGCGACAGGCTCCTCCGGCAGGGCACTCGGCGTCGTCGGTGCAGGAGTCCCCCACTTGCTTTCATCCGCTGGGGTGGATGCACAGGCCATCGCACGCCCGGCACTGACCGGTCTCGCACTCGCTATCGTGGTGGCACGAGGGCTGGCAGCGCCCCAGCCCCGAGGAGACGGGCTGGCAGGCGTAGTCGAAGCGGCAATCGCCCTGGCCCGGGCGGCAATCCTTGAGGCAGCGCAGCGCGCTGCCTCCAGCCCCATCGGAGAGCTCGTAGCAGTGCGAGCTGGCGGGGCAGCTGTAGTCCGTGCAGTCGACGGTGCAGTAGCCATCGCGCCAGATGTTGAGGACAGAGTCGTAGGGCAGGCACATGGCGTCGACGGGGGCGCCGCAATCTTGGTGGACGCTGCCATAGGCGCAGGGCGCGCCGACCTTGATCGACGAGGCACCGCCGAAGGTGCAGTGACCGGGCGAGCCGGGGATCTTGGTGGACTCGATGCACGAGAAACCCACGTCGCAGACATTGGGCTCTTCCGGGTCGCAGCCCTTGGAGCAGTAGGCGGTGGGGCCTATCCCGATGCAGGTCATGCCTTGGGCGCAGGGGACCTGGTCACAGGGCGAGCCGACCTGGCCGGTCTTCGGGTAGAGGGAGCAGAGGTTGGTGACGTCGGTCTGCGAGAGCCCCCGGCGCAGCTCGCCGACGCCCAGCGTGGCATACATCGCCGAGGTGGGGTCGCCGGTGTGGTCCAACCCCAAGCAGTGCCCAGCCTCGTGGTTGGCGACGCTCTGCAGGTCGAACACGCCCTCCCCCGTCGGGCTGAAGGTGTAGTCGACGGCATTCAGCCCGAGGTCGCACTCATAGATCGTCCCGCCGTAGTAGAGCGGGGTGGCCGCGGCGATGGCCGCCCCGCCGCCCAGGGCGTTGTCGTAGAACTCGGGGTCGTCGGCGCGACGCTCGATGAAGACCCCCACCACGTTGAAGCCGTCCGGCTGCTCCAGGGCGTGCAGGTTGTCGGGGCCCTGGTAGGTCATATCGAGGAAGGAGCAGCCGACGTCGTCCCAGAGCTGGAAGGCGGTCTGGAAGGTGGACTCCACGACCAGCCGGTCGATGCCTCCCACCACCGCCTTGCGCGCATCGACGTAGTAGGGCCAGGGCTCGCCCGGGCCATTGGGCAAGCGCGCGCCAAGCCAGTCGACCGCCATGGCCGTCGAGGGCAGCATCAGCAGCGCGATGGCAACGACCCGCGCGAAAGGCCGCCTCATGGCCGCCTCCGCAGCTCGCGCTCGAGCGTCGCCAGGGGAATCTCGTCCCGGCCGAGTGGCCCGCTCCGGCTATCGGAGAGCCCCTGTAGATCGCGAACGGCGATTCGCTTGCCGTCGGGACCGGAGCGCACCCCGAACTTGCCCAGGGCAAGACCGAAGAGATGGCAGCGCTCCTTTCCTTCGCAGCGCAGATGGAGGACGACCTCCTCGCCCTGATCGATGCGGGCATCGCCGGGGACCACGAGCGTGGCACCCCCCAAGGTGCCGCCCATCTGCTCGAGCTCAATCTCGCGCCGGGCCTTGCCTTTGTAGGTCTCCAGTACCTGCAGCCGGGTGCGGGTGAGGATTCGCCCGGTTCGTTCGGAGCGGGCGGGGGTCCGCACGAGGACCCGGGCCCGCACGATGGTGTCCGAGCGGGCGGCGATCTCTTCGCGGGTGAGCGGCAGGACCGTGGTTCCCGCGGCGAGCCCTGGCAGCGCCAGGGCGAGGGCGAGTGCGAGCGTGTGCATGCGGGGCAGTCTACCGCATCCCCCTCCCCGCCGACCCAGTCTGCGCTGCTCGAACTGCAGCCGAGCTGCGAGCGATTCGCGAGGCCTCGCGCCTCGCGCCCTCCCGCCGAAGAGCGCCAACCCTTCGCAGGGCTCCGCCTTGCTCGGTTTTTCCCATTTGGGATATCGTCCGAGGTGATTTGGCTCCCGGATCCCTCTCCAAGTGCCTCCACCGATGCCTTGCCTCTAAACGTGAGGATTCTCTCTCTATGCAGCGCCTGCTGAGTATCGGGCTCATCGGGGCCCTGGTCGCCGCCGCCTCCACCGCCGCCTTCGCACAGAGCGAACCCGTCCCCTTCATCACGACCGAGGAGCTCAAGCCGCTGATGGCTGCGGCGCCCAAGGACTGGAAGCACGTCCTCATCGATACCCGGGCACGCGTCGAGTTCAGCGAGGGCCGCATCAAGGGCGCCATCAACCTGCCGGCCGGAGACACCGAGCGCAAGCTCGGGGAGCTCGTCAAGGACAAGCTCCGCCTGCTCATCTTCTACTGCAACGGCCCGCGCTGCACGAAGAGCAGCAAGGGCGCGAAGGCGGCGCTCGCGCTCGGCTACTCCAACGTGAAGATCTACAACGAGGGGCTTCCGGCCTGGGCCAAGGCCCGACTGCCGCAGGAAGGCAGCCCCTTCCCAGCCTTCGAAGCGGAGACCATCTCGCCACAGGCGCTGCAGACGGCCCTGAGCGGCAAACCGGCTCCGCTGCTCATCGACGTCCGGGACGCAGTGGAGTACGAGGGCTTCCACATCGCCGGAAGCCGCAGCCTGCCCCTCGACCAAATCGCCGACCACTTGGCCGAGCTTCCGGCCGAGAAGGTGATCTATCTGGTCGATCA
>JACRCT010001206.1 GCA_016218885.1 Deltaproteobacteria bacterium
CGGAGCCGCGGAAGCCTCTGACCATCTGGCTGCCCGCCGAGACTCTCGCAAGCCTGGGCGCCAAGCCCGCGGAGCGCGCCCGGGAGATCCTCGCGGCTCATGCAAAGTACCCGGCGCTGCCAGGACGAGCCCAAGAGTGGGCGACGGAGAGTGTCTTCGACCTCTGCGCCCGCGTCGCCGAGTACGAGCACGCTCACGGCACGAACGGCCTGGGCATCGCTGAGGCAATCCGAGCGGCCGGCCAGCGCTATGCTCGCGGCGTCGATCCTGAGCCAGAGCCCGGCAGGAGGAGCCGCCGATGAAACTCGAGCCCCGCCACGAGAGGCCCCTGCGCCTCATCGAGATCGCCACGCGCGAAGTCCCCGAATGCTGGGAGTCGCTCGACCTGATGCGCGAGCGCCGCGGAAAGGACCTGCCCGAGTGGCCGAGCTGGTGCTACCTGCCGATCGCCGCCGGCATGGCGGTGGCGACCAGCGGCGTCGCGATGGAAGAGATGGATTTCCGGGCGCGCATGGCCGGGGCCCAATTTGGATCCAAGCTGGTCGCCCTCGCAGCCTGGCGCGTCACTCAGGGCATCTGGGACTACGACCCCGACCTCTACCGCGAGCTGTGGGAGACGCCGATCGAGGGCCGGCTTCCGGTCGACTTGCTCTACCGGCTCCCGGAGTGGGCGCCGTACATCTGCCTCCGCGACCTGTGCTTGGGCGACCAGCAGCTCCTGGGCGTGATCCCATGGCTCGAGTGGGACGCCAACGGCGGGCCGCCTGAGCTGCGCCTACTCCTCGACGTGGAGGGATCGACCTCACTCGGTCAGGTCCCCGGCCTGTCTCTCCACCTCGACGCCGACACGGTCGACGAGTGCATGCAGCGGATGGCGGACCTTGCGATCCGCAACGCGGCGCCCAACTTCCCGCTTCAGATGCTCGGCGCCCTTCGTGCCACCGCCTCCAGCCAGACCGAGCTCGTGCGCCACCTGCTCTCGCTGGTCCTCTACCTCTGCAGCCAGGAGCCCGACCTGACCAGGCGTCCGCCGCCGGCCCCAAGCAGCTACCGCAAGCCGGTCCTGCGCCCACCCCGACAGCCGACGGTCTGGCCCGTGGGGCTCCGGATCGGCGCCGCCCTTCGTACTGCGGCCCAGGGAGAACACTCGGAGCCCGGCGACCCGACAGGGAGAGCCGTCCGCGCCCACGTGCGCCGTGCCCACTGGCACTGCTACTGGGTTGGCTCGCGCGCCGAGGGCCGGCCCGGGGAACGGCTCGAGCTGCGATGGGTAGCGCCTGTCGCGGTCGGTGCCGGTGAGGCGGTGGCGACAGTGCGCGAGGTGACGTGAGGACGCCCCTGGCCAAAGCGACCATGGGGCATCCCAGCCGCTATGGCCTATCACCTGCCCAGAGTAACCTTGCCCATCACGAAGCCGTCCACTTTGCATAGCCTTCCGCGCCACAACGGTACCGGAACTTGATGCGCACCACCCGGGACGAACAAGACCACGTCCTTGAGGTGGATGAAGTTGGGCGTAGTCCGGACCTGCTTCTGCTCGCAATACGCCTTTTCGCCCCACACGCTTGCCCCTTCGGCCAGCGCCTGAGTAACTGCCTTGTCTCCGTTTCCTCCCGCGATGGTCTCTGAGAGGAGCCTGAAGTACTCGCGTCCCCCGATGAGCGTTCCCGCCACCATGGAGCCACCTACGTGCACCGTGATGGATGCACCGAAGCCACCGATCTCGTTTGCCATGTTCACGAGGTGTTCAAGGTAAGTATCGACCCTGGCGCCATGTTCGTGCACGGCCATCAAGACGGCTGGGTCGACGAACGGCAAGCGCTTCCCCTGCTCTGCCTCGTCAACTGCTGCAACCACTTCGCCCTTTGACTCGATTGCTTCCATCTGCAACTCCTAGATCTGGCCGCCGACGCCTGGCTGAGCCCAATGCCCAGTGCGGCCCGACCGCCCACATCGTTGAAGACAATAACCTGGGGGTCCGACATACGCGCCGCGAGGCAGATTCATTGCGCGGCCATCCACCCCGCGCCGCATCGACGAAGCGAGCCGCGAGTTCCACGCCGACGCCTGCGCCGAAGTCCTGCTGTCGCAGAGCAGTTCTAGTGCGAGCCCGCGCTCAGGTACGGCGACGGTGGCCGTGTGTCGGCGAGCCGTTCAGTCTCACTGAAAGTTTCCAGTTGGGGCGGACACACAGCGTTGGGAGTGTGCACTCTTTGCATCTGCCGTCCGCGTGACACATTATGGGCCGCCGACCATGGACTGCGAGCAAGGCAAGCCTTGGAGGCGGCAGTTGGACGACGAAGACGCGAGCACCGGCTAGCTCGGCCTTCGTGGGGAAGCGCCGATGAACCATCGCATGGAGGATCGACATGACCGTGACGAACAACCATCACATGGCGATGCAGCGCATTGCGTTGACGGCTAGCAAGGTCGAGGCGGCTCTCTTGCGTCGGTCGCGGGGTGGTCCAGGAGCGGGCGGTCCTTCGATGCCGGTTGAGGAACTCTGCGCTGAGGTCGCAAGGCTGGCAGGCGCCCTGGCGGAACTGGCGCGGACAATCGAGAACGGGATCGCTGAGGTGAAGGAGTAGGGTCCGTTGCCTTGCTGCGCAGTCGCCGCCCAAATGCGCTCGCGGGTCGGCCCGGGGAACGGCTCGAGGGGAGGGACACAGCATGCACGCCTACAAGGTCGGGGATCTCTACCACCCTGACCACCGTTTGTGGCCCGAGTTCGTCCAGTACAGCTACCGCGGGGGCCAGCACGAACTCGTCCTGTTCTTGCGCCAGCCCTCGCCGCAAGAGGTCCAGGCGGCGCGAACTGGGCGCGCCGACTTCGCCCTAGTCGTCGAGCCGCCGGTCCTGTTGCTCTGCTACCGGTTCAGCTGCGGCGGTCCCTGGAGCGACGCCCCATTTTCGTGGCACCTTGTCCCCGCTAGCGAGCGCGCAACCCCGCCCGACCCGACTGGCGAGGAGAGGGCGACGCTGCAGGTCGTGCTCGTGGATGCCGCGACAGGGCTCGTCCAGGCGCTGCGCCTGCTTTCCTTCGCGCCTCCATTCACCGCTGCGCTCCACCGCGCTATCCGGGCCCAGGCACTGATCCCTTGGGAGCCACGAGCTTTCGACGCCACGCTATCGAAGCTCTACTCCACTGGCGCACCAGATCAGCTCGCTGAGCGGTCCGAGGTGCGGTGTCGCGGTGGGGAGTAGCCGGTCGCCGGAAATGGCGAAATCCAAACGGCTGGTCCGTCCCCGACTGCGGCGCTCCTTCCATCTGGTTACTTGCTGGTCTACACCGGCGAGCCTCACGGTGGAGGGCACGTGCGCCGAATCGCTGAGGTACCAGAACCCATTGAGTCAGAACTCCAGGAGAGAGGCGCTCCGGCGTTGCGCCTCCTCAGCCAGTTGATGGACGTCCTGAAGGACCTCTTTCGGGATGCACGGAGGTTCCGTCGAAGGAACGAGATTGTCCCCAAGCGGACGACCAACCCGTTCAAGGTCCCCTCGCGCACGCATCGGAAGCGTGGTGCGGCGTCTGCGAGCAAGCGGCCTCGCTGATGTCACGGATGCAGGAGCGGCGCGCGAACCACATCGTCGCGGCATGGACGACACGACCATCCTCGGCACCTGCCAGATGTGCTCGCGTCAAGTCGCCTCTGGCAGGCCGTTCCTCATGGTGTCGCTAGGCGGCCAGACGGCGGTGCTCTGCGCCTCGTGCCGGCAGCGGTTCGCCTCTGACGACGATGCAACCTCGTCACTCCTCGCGAACATGCAGGCGCCCGAAAACGGGGAGGGGTAGCGAGCCCGCCGGACGGCGGGCTCGCTACATCGCTAGACCTCGGCCATCCGCCCTCGCGCAGCCTCGACGTAGCGGGTCTCGAGCTCCATCCCGATGAAGCGCAGCCCGCGGCGAAGGGCCGCCACGCCCGTTGAGCCGGAGCCAACGAACGGGTCGACGACCAGCCCGCCCGCGGGGACGACGGCGCCGAGCAGCTGCTCGAGCAGCTCGATGGGCTTCTCGGTCGGGTGGACGGTCCGCCGGTGCGGCACCTTTGCCACGCGCAGCACCGAGACTGGGCGTTTCGCGGGGAAGCGGAACCGGCCCTTGGTGGCGAACCACATGACCTCGTGCTTGGGGCCGAACTGCGCCTGGCAGTCCCCGGCCGCGTGAGTGGTCTTGTCCCAGACGACCTGGGAGCGGACGCGCAGGCCGGCCCAGCCGATCGCAAGGCGCCAAGTTTCCTGCACATCCCAGCGGCAGAAGCAGACCAGGGCCCCGCCATCGCGAAGGATGCGAGCGGCATCGTAGAGCCACCAGACAAATGGACTGCCGTCATTGGCGATGCGTCCGAAGGTCTTGGATCGGTAGCTGATGCCGTAGGGCGGATCGGTCACGACGGCAGAGACGGCGCTGTCGGGGATGGTCTTGAGGAGCTTGAGGCAGTCGCCTTGGGCGACGGTCCAGCGGGAGGAGGAGTTGAGCACCGAGTTGAGGTCCGAGGTCATGGAGATCTCCGTTGTGTAGGGTTGCGTGCCAGGTGGTCGGGTCAGATCTCGGTGCGTTGGAAGGCGGGCCTCCTCTCGAATGCGAAAGGGCCCCGAGGCGCGAACGCCCCGGGGCCCGCGGGTGCTGGTCAGAGGCGCTACCTGACGGCGAGCTCTCGGCCCCCGAGGTAGACGTAGGCCCGGGTCAGCACCGTGGACACGGGAAGGCCGCTCTTCGAGACGAGCGCCTCGCCCCCTCCCCCGGTCCCGCCACCGCCGAGCTCGAGCTGGCTCGCCACGGTGACGAGCGCGCAGATCGCCGCGGCGCCGCCGGCGGCGACCACCTTGTCGAGGCGGGACTGCCAGTCGACGTTACGCCCCTGCAGCTCGGCGGCGACCTCGGCGACGAGCTCGGGGGTGACCTGGCTGGCGACGGCCGCCTCCGCGCAGTCGATCAGCTTGCTGCCAGTGCCGGGCTTCAAGTGCGCGTTGCAGCCGCCGAGCAGGGGAACCAAGCAGACGACGAGGAAGAGGCCGGTGGCGGCGCCGGGCGTGATGTCGGCCCGCGCCTTGGGTGGGTCGACGGAGAGATCCACGCCCAGCTTCTTCAGTGCCCGGAAGAAGACCTCGTTGCCGACCAGGTTGGTGATGGTCGCGAGCACGACCTGGGCGACGGTATGGGGGCCGGGGAGCGCTGCGGCGGCAATTACCGCGGTGGCGATGGCGCCGGCGATTGCCATGGCCGCGCCGCCGGGGTCGGTGCCGAACCAGGGGACCAGGCGGACCAGCCCGATGCGCGCGAGCCACACGGCGAGCAGAACCAGGAGCGGGATCGCCAGGAGCCAGTTCTGCGCGTCGACGGCGCCGAGCAGCTGCTGCAGGAGCGCAGCGGGGTTGGTGCCCGGCTCGGCCTGTGCGACGACGGGGGCGATGGTGGTGACCGTGGCCGCCACCTCCGATGGCGGCGCGGAGTCGGCGAAGGATGGGGCGGCGAGGCACAGCAGGGCGGCGAAGGCGAAGTACTTCAAGGCGTGCTCCTTTCCTACGGGTGAGCCCAGAACTCGATCTCCCGGCCGCGGCCGACGCCACGCGCGATCGGGACGTCGAAGAGGTTCTCGGCGCCGGCCTGGGCGATGCGGCACTCGGTGCCGTTGGGAGGCAGGAGCATCGCGACGTGGCTCGGCTTGAGGCGCCCGTCGCGCGTCCGCTCGGCGTTCTCCCAGCAGGCGACGACCGGCCAGCCACCATTGGCGCCCGCCATCGCATCCTCGCGCGAGACGCGGTACCAGCCTTGCGCGGGGCCGAAAGATCGCAGCCAGTGGATGACCCCCAGGGCTGAGGTTTCGACGCGCTTCCCCTCGGCGTTGGTGACCCAGTGCGGGACCTCGCAGCCTAGGGCTCGGGTGGCGTCCCAGACGAAGACGTTGCAGTAGGTCTCGTCGTAGCCCTGCTGCCCGCGCAGGTACCTGCGGTTCCGCTCGACGTCGAACTGCAGGAGCGCCCGGAAGAGCGCCGCCTGCGAGCGCGGGCGCGCGTCGAAGACCGTCAGCGGACAGGACTGCCAGGGCGGGCACGGGGGCATCGCTCATCCTCCCCGGCGCTCGTCGAGGAGCCGCTCGAGCAGCGCCTCGACGCGCCTCGAAGACTCGGTGAG
>JACRCT010001207.1 GCA_016218885.1 Deltaproteobacteria bacterium
AGCGCTTGCGGCGACGCGACCCGGGCGCGCCAGGTGGGTGTGCAGGGACTCCACCGTCGCCCTGAGCTCCTCGCAAAGAGCGGCGCACTCCTGGCAGGCGAGCAGGTGCTCGTCGAGGCGGCGAAGGTCTTCGTCCGCGACCTCGCCGTCCAGATAGGCCGAGAGCTGCTCCTCGATGTCGGCGCAGGAGGAGGCGGGCGTGGTGCGCTGGTCCAGCGGCGCCTGCGAGAGGTCTTCTTGGGATCCAGCGGCAGCGCTCCCGGGCGGCGCGCTCTCGATGGCCAGCGAAGCGCGACCGCTCGCCGGGTGGCCGAGTCGGTGGCAAGCCTCCACGACCATCTTGAGAAGCCACGTTCGCGCGCAGGGGGCCGAGGCGAGCTCCTCCGCCCGAGCCCAGGCAACGCGCAAGGTCTGTCCGAGGGCTTCCTCGGCATCGGACGGCGTCGCACAGCTCAGGGAGGAGAACCGCGACAGGGAGTCCCAGTGGCGCTCGATGAGGAGGTCGAAGGCTTCCAGGTCTCTTTTCGCGCAGCGTCTGGCGAGCGCCTGGTCGGATTCAGGAGGGGTGTCCATCGCCAACCTCTGCGGGGCGGTGAGGGAGTCGGCCGCGAGCCCCGCGTGAAGATGAGAGGTCGGCTGCGGCCTCGAGGGTTCGCCCGGGCGAGCCGTGAACCCTTTGCGCGCGGCAGGCGCACCTACTCCGGGAGCTGCAGGTGTGGCACTTGTCCGGGAGGCTCGCTTCCGGCAAGTTGCCGGGCTCGACGGTGTTCGCCCACACATGAGACGGGCTCGGCTGAGTCCGACTCGGGTGCAAAGCGGCCCCGCGTAGCTGTTGACTGCCCAGAGCATTCAGATGCGCCGTCCGCGACCCGCGAAGCCTCCCGCCACGACCGACTCGACGCCCGGAGCCCCGGTGAGCCGGCTCTACCCGCTCATCCTGGAGAGCATCCACGAAGGCGTGTTCACGGTGGACGAGCAGTTCCGCATCACCTCGTTCAACCAGGAGGCGGAGGCCATCTCCGGCACCTCGCGTGACCAGGCGATCGGCAAGCGCTGCTACGAGGTCTTCCGGGCCAGCATCTGCCAGACCGAGTGCGCCCTGAAGCAGACCCTGCGCACCGGGCGGCCCCTGCGCGACGTGCGCATCGACGTCCTGAATGCCCAGATGCAGACCGTGCCCATCTCGGTCTCGACCGCGGTGCTCAAGGACCCGTCGGGTCGGCTCGTGGGCGGCGTGGAGATCTTCCGCGACATCTCCGACGTCGAGAGCCTGCGCCACGAGCTGGACGGGCAGCGGGGGGCGGCCGACCTGGTGGGGGCAGGCCCGGCGATGAGGGCCCTCGCCCGTATCCTGCCGGACGTGGCTGCCTGCGACGCCACCGTTCTCATCCAAGGGCCGAGCGGGACCGGCAAGGAGCTGGTGGCTCGGGCCGTCCACGAGCTCAGCCCTCGGCGGAGCAGGCCCTTCGTGCGGGTCAACTGCGCGGCCCTGCCCGACACCCTGCTGGAGTCGGAGCTCTTCGGCTACGTCAAGGGTGCCTTCACCGACGCTCGTCGCGACAAGCCCGGCCGATTCCTCCAGGCCGACGGGGGGACCCTCCTGCTCGACGAGATAGGCGACGTCTCGCCCGCCTTCCAGGCGAAGCTGCTGCGGGTCCTCCAGGAAGGCGAGGTCCAGCCCCTGGGCAGCACGCGCACCCTCAGGCCGGACGTGCGGGTCATCGCCGCCACCAACCGCGATCTGACCGCCCTGGTGCGCAAGGGCCAGTTTCGCGAGGACCTCTACTACCGGATCCGGGTCATCCCTCTCACGCTGCCCCCGCTGCGCGAGCGACGCGAGGACATCCCCCTGCTCGTCGAGCACTTCGTGAAGCGCTACGCGGCGAAGACGGGAAAGCCGGTTCGAGAGGTCTCTCCCGAGGCGCTCCGGGCGCTGCTGGAGTACGACTTCCCGGGCAACATCCGCGAGCTGGAGAACGCCATCCAACGGGCCTTCGCGATGTGCCACGCTCCGCGCATCGAGGTCGGCTGTCTACCCGAGGAGATCGCCCAGCGCTCCGATTCACGCGGGCTGTCTCCTCGCGTCCCGGAGCCCGCCGCCCAGGACCTGGGACCGGAGGCTGCCGCGCTGGTCGAAGCCTTGCAAACCCATCGCTGGAACCGCGATGAGACGGCACAGGCCCTGGGGATCGGCCGCAGCACTCTCTGGCGCCGGATGAAGCGCCTGGGGCTTATGAGTCGTAAGTCGTAAGTCGTAAGTGGGGTCCTCCTGCTCGCGACTTGCGACCAAGCTGAAACGCTGTGAAACAGTACGTGTCAGTCGTGAAACGCCGCGTTTCAGGCGTTTCAGTCCAGCGAATGGCCTCGCACAGCGGGAAGCTTGTTGGCCCGTTTCTGGCTGTGTGGCCCGGTCGTGCGCGCGGCGATTCCCACTTTCGGCGATGAGGTCTCCCCGCGCTTCTGCTGTGCGCGCGAGGTGCTGATCGTCGATGTGGAGAAGGGCCGGGAGACCGGGCGGACGAGCCTTGCGTTGGGCGAGCCCTGCAACCCCGATCGCCTTCGGCTGCTGGAGAGCCGAGGCGTGCACTTGCTGATCTGCGGCGGCTTCAACCGTCGCTTCCTGGCCGATGCCGAGCAGGTCGGAATCCACGTCTTCTGGGGAGTGGTGGGCACGGTCGAGGACGCAGTGCGGGACCTGGCCGCCGGCCGCTTCACTGCGCCACGGCATAACCCGGGCTGCTGGTGCCATCAGCGCGGAGCGAAATCGGCCACTGCGCCGCGACGACGACGGCCTGAGCACGAGTAGGAATCAGGAGGATCCATGTCCAGCAACAGCAGGGTGGTGGCGGTGGCGTGCGAAGAAGGGACGGGGCTGCAGAGCGCGGTCAGCGGTCACTTCGGACACACCCCGTTCTTCGTGGTCGCGGAAATCTCGGACGGACAGGTCGGGGCTGCACGCACCGTGGCCTCGCCCGGGCACGGCGAAGGTGGCTGCAGCATGCCTCAGTTCGTGCAGCAGCTTGGAGTGCGGGCGGTGGTCGTCGGCGGGCTGGGGGCGCGCGCCGCCGCGCTGCTGGAGGCCTTCGGGGTCGAGGTGATCGGTGGGATCACCGGGAATGCCGGCGAGGCCCTGCGGGCGCTCGCCGCGGGCCGGCTCGCGGGAGGCGATCCTCGGTGCTCCGGCCACGGCGGTGGCGGCCACTCCTGCGGTCACCACCACCACGAGTCATAGCCTGCTCCGGCCAGAGCCCATGGAGCCCAGCCACACGCAAGAGGAGCTCAGACAGCGGGTCCACCCCGGCTGCGTCGCCTGCTCGCCGACCAACGGCCGGGGGCTGGGGCTTCGCTTCTCGCCGACGTCCGACGGAGGCATCCGCGCGGAGTTCACCAGCGAGGCGGACCTGGAGGGATATCCGGGGGTCCTCCACGGCGGCATCACCTCGCTCATTTTCGACAGCGCGATGGTGAACTGCCTCTTCGCGCTGGGGCATCAGGCGGTCACCGCGGAGCTGACGGTGCGCTTCCTCTCGCCGGTGAGCACGGGGCTGCCACTGCAGGTCGAGGCTCGCCTCAAGAGCGACATGCACCCGCTCTACGTGGTGGAGGCGACGTTGAGCCAGGCGGGAGCGCCACGTGCTCGTGCCCAAGGCAAGTTCATGGCGGTCTGAGAGGAACGGGACGAGCAAGCGCATGAAGCAAGCCGCGGTGACGACGACTCCTCCTCTCACGCTCGAGCCCGCCCATGCCGAGGCGCTGGCCGCGCTCTTGAAGGCGCTCGCGAACCCGCTGCGGCTGCGCATCGTCGAGGTCCTCTGCGGCGGTGCCACGCACGTCACCCGCCTCGCCGAGGTGCTCGAGGTCGGTCAGGCGGTGGTCTCCCAGCAGCTGCGGATCCTGCGCATGTGCGGCCTGGTCAAGGCGACCCGCACGAACGGGTTCGCGGTCTACCGGATCGCCGGCCCTTTCCTGCCGGAGCTCCTCGCGTGCGTGCGCCAATGCGGAGCGGGGGCGGACGGGGTAGGCGACGGGAGTGGACGATGAAGCGCGTGAGCAGGCGGTCCTTCCTCAAGGGCGTCGGTGCAGGTGCGGTGGCTGGGAGCGCTCTCTGCGCAGGCGAGGCCCATGCCTTCCGCATCGCGCGCACCCCGGAGGCGCCTAACGCCGAGCGCGAGGTGCCGAGCTTCTGCGAGCTCTGCTTCTGGAACTGCGGCCTGGTAGCGGAGGTGCGCAAGAACCGGGTGCTCAGCCTGCGCGGTCATCCTCAGTATCCCAGCGCTCAGGGCAGGCTCTGCGCCCGCGGCAACGCCGGTGCGGCCTTCCTCGGCGACGAGGACCGCCTGAAGTACCCGATGGTGCGGGTGGGCGAGCGCGGGGAGGGCCGGTTTCGCCGCGTCGGATGGCGAGAGGCCTACCAAACCATCGCGGCGGGCTTCGCCAAGATCAAATCCCAGCATGGGGCCCAGGCGCTGGCGCTCTTCTACCACGGCACCGGCGGCCCCTTGCTGCGGAGCATGATGGTTGCCTATGGCTCGCCCAACTACGTCGGGCCCTCCTACGCGCAGTGCAAGGGCGCGCGCAACGTCGGATACAAGATCACTTTCGGGGAGAAGCTGCCCTCGCCGGAGCCGCTCGACTTCGAGAAGACGCGCTGCATGGTCTTCTTCGGCTCCCACCTGGGGGAGAACGCGCACAACAGCCAGGTCCAGGAGTTCGTCCGCGCCCGGGCTCGCGGTGCCAGGCTGGTGGTCCTCGACCCGCGCTTGAGCACCGTGGCGCAGAAGGCCGACGTCTGGTTGCCGGTCAAGCCCGGCTCGGACCTGGCCGTGATCCTGGCCTGGATCCACCTGCTGCTCGCCGAGGACGCGCACGACCGCGCCTTCGTCGAGAAGCATTGCCTGGGGCTGGAGGAGCTGCGCGCTCACGTGGCGGCGCTCACGCCCGCCTGGGCCGCCGAGCAGGCCGGGGTGCCCGAGCGCGACCTCCGCGCCGCCTATGCGCACATCCGGGACTCGATGCCCGCGGTGCTGGTGCATCCGGGCCGACACGTGTCCTGGTACGGAGAGGCTGACACCCAGCGGGCACGTGGCCAGGCCATCCTCACGGCGCTGCTGGGAGCGTGGTGGGCGCCGGGCGGCCTCTACCGTCCCGAAGCTCCGCAGGTGGCCGACTTCCCGGGCCCGGACTATCCCGATTTGCCCAAGGACGTGGACCAGGCCGCGGGCCGGTTTCCCTTCGCGCAAGAGGTGACCACCAACGGGGTGCGGGACGCCACGCGCACCGGCCGGCCCTATCCGATCAAGGGCTGGTTCGTGCACGGGACGAACCTGATGCAGTCGATGCCCCACGTGCGCGAGACGCGGGAGGCCATCGCCCAGCTCGACCTGCTCGCGGTTTGCGACGTGCAGCCCACCGAGATCACCCGCTGGGCCGACGTGCTGCTGCCCGAAGACCTCTACCTCGAGCGCTACGACGATCTGCTGCTGGGCTCGGGCAAGGCGCCGTTCATCGGCCTGCGTCAGCCGGCGGTCAAGAGCCCGCATGACACGCGCCCTGCCTGGCGCATCGCCAAGGAGCTGGGGACCGAGCTCGGCGTGGGCGATTACTTCGCCTTCAGCTCCTTCGAGGAGTACCTCGAGACTCGCCTGTCGGGCAGCGGGACGAGCCTCGCGCAGCTCCAGAAGGACGGTGTATTCCTCTCACCGCGCAAGGCCCCGCTCTATCTGGAGCCCGGGGAGGAGTTCCACTTCCACACGCCCTCGGGGAAGGTCGAGCTCTTCAGCCCGCAGCTGGCGACCGCCGGCTTCGACCCGCTGCCGACCTACCGGCCGCAGCCCGAGCCGCACCCGGGAAGCTTCCGCCTGCTCTACGGCCGCAGCCCTCTGCACACCTTCGGGCGCACCCAGAACAACCCCATCCTCTTCGACCTCGATTCCGGGAACTCGGTGTGGCTCAACCCTCGCGCCGCGACCCGGCTGGGAGTGGGCGACGGTCAGCCGGTCCTGGTGCGCAACGCCCGCGGCGACGAGACGGGGCCTCTGCCGGCGCGGGTCACCGAGCGTATGCCCGAGGACGCGATCTACATGGTCCACGGCTTCGGCCACCGCGCTCCGGGGCTGACCCGCACGAATGGCCGGGGCGGTGACGACACCGCGGTCATCGAGAGCTACGCGGTCGATCCCATCAGCGGTGCGACGGGGATGCGCACCGAGTTCGTGACCCTCCATCCCATGGCCACGGGCGCCGGGAGGAAGACCTAGCCCATGCGCCACTCGATGATGATCGACCTGGAGAAGTGCGTGGGTTGCATGGCCTGCGTGAGCTCCTGCAAGCAGCGTTGGGGCACGGGCCCCGGGGCGGCGCGAGACTGGGTCCACACCTTCGAGCACGGCACTCGTGGCAAGGACCTTTCGCTCACCTTCTACCCGGGCCTGTGCATGCAGTGCGAGCAGCACCCCTGCACGCTCGACTGCCCGACCGGCGCCACCTTCGTGAACGCGCAGGGCGTGGTGGTGGTGGACCCCGACGTCTGCATCGGCTGCGGCAACTGCATCTCCGGCTGCGCCTACGGCGCGCGGCACGCCGACCCGGTCAAGAAGATCGTGGAGAAGTGCAACCTGTGCGAGCCCTATGTCGCGCGCGGCCAGGAGCCGGCGTGCGTGGCCACCTGCCTCGCCCAGTGCCGCGTCTTCGGCGACCTCGATGACCCGACCGGCGAGCTCTCCCAGCAGATTCGCGAGCGGGACGCCCGGCCGCTCAAGAGCGCCGAGGTCGACATCGGGCCCAAGGTGACCTACGCCGGGGCATTCCAGCGGGAGCGCATCCTCGCCGCCGGGGTGCTCACGCCTCCGAAGAGGAGCGCCCTCACCCGGATCTGGGAGGACGGGTCCCGCCCCTTCGCGCGCTACCTCGTGCCGTCGTTCGTGGGCGGAGTGTTCGCCTCCGGGGTCTTCATCAACCTCCTTGCCCGCCGGCAGCGGATGAAGCATCCGCAGGAGCCCGCTGTAGAGACCGGGCCCGGCATCGCCGCCCCCTCGACAGCGGCGGCTCCGCTGCTGCGGCACCGGGCTGGAATGCGCTTGCTGCACTGGTTCAACGCGTTGAGCTGGATCCTGCTCCTCGCCACGGGCACGGCGCTCATGTCGGCCAAGAGCTTCGCCCTGTTCGGAGAGGGCTTCCCGCGGTGGCTCGCCTCGTTCTTCGGGGGCGCGGCCCCGCTGCTGCGCTTCCACGCCGTGTGGGGGCTGCTGTGGGCGTTGGTGATCGTCCCGCTCTTCCTCCTCTACAAGCAGGGCGGTAGGGAGGCCCTCGAGGAGATTCGCTTGAGGTCCGGGGACCTGCGCTGGCTGTTGCTCAAGCCGTTGGCCATGCTGGGCCTGGCCAAGCAGCCGCTTCCGCCGCAGGACAAGTACAACGCCGGGCAGAAGATCTTCGCCGTCACGGCCATTGTGGGGACCTCCACCATTATCGCCACAGGTCTGGTGATGATTTTCCACCTCGGGTCCCCTCCGCTGGTGGCGGCGGCCATCCTGGTGCACAAGCTCGCCATCGCCTTCGCCATGCTGGGGCTGAGCGTGCACCTGATGATGGCGGTCATCCTCCGCGAGGAGCGCGCGGCGCTGCGGTCGATGATCGTCGGCACCATCGATCGTCATCACGCCCTGGCGCACAACGCGCGCTGGGTCGAGGAGCACGACAAGCAGAGCAAGCCAGGGAGCCATCCATGAGCGAGCCAAACCAGGCAGCGCCGGCCCTTCCGATGGAGGAGCCGGCCCAGAGCCCGCCTTTGCGGAGCGAGTCGTCAGCGGCAGCTGCAGCGGAGCGGGCGCGCCCCTTCTGGAACCCGTACGTGGCCGGCATCGCCCTTGGCCTGGTGCTGCTGGCCAGCTTCGTGGTGGTGGGCAAGGGGTTGGGATCGAGCGGGGCCTACAAGCTCCTGGGCGCGGCGGCGCTCCAGCAGATCGATCCCACCTACGCCGAGGAGAACGGAAACATCGGCCACTTCTTCCAGCCGGGGCGCAGCGTCCTGAGCGAGTGGATCGTCTTCCTGGCCATCGGGACGTTCATCGGTGGCCTCCTCGGCGCCTTCACCTCCGGCCGCTTCAAGCGCGAGACCATCCACGGGCCGCGCATCGCCAGGGAGAACCGATGGGTCCTGGCGGTCCTGGGCGGCATGCTCAGCGGCTTCGCGGCGCAGCTCGCCCGCGGCTGCACCAGCGGGCAGGCGCTGACCGGTGGGGCGCAGCTCGCTCTGGGCAGCTGGGTCTTCATGTTCTCAGTGTTCGGCGGCGCCTACGCGCTGGCCTACCTCGTACGCAAAGAGTGGATCTGAGAGGAGTGGAGTCATGGACGGCCCTCTGAGCGTAGTCCTCAAGTTCAGCCACGGCGCCCAGATGCTGGCTGCGGTCGGCATCGGCGTCGGGTTCGGCTTCGCGCTGGAGCGCGGTGGCTTCGGCAGGGCGGACAACCTCGCGGCGATCTTCTACGGCCGCGACTTTCGGGTGATGCGCGTGATGTTCACGGCCATCGTCACCGCGATGCTCGGCCTCTACTTCCTCGATCTGGTCGGGGTGGTGCCGCTCTCCAGCATCGGTCTGCTCGACACCTATCTGCTGCCGCAGCTGGTGGGCGGGCTGATCCTGGGCGCGGGCTTCATCGTTGGCGGCTACTGCCCGGGGACCTCGCTGGTCGCCGCGGCTAGCGGCAAGATCGATGCGCTGCTCTTCATTGGCGGGCTGCTGGCCGGCTCGCTCGTCTTCACCCTCGGCTACGACAGCCTGGCGAGCTTCCAGAACAGCACCGCCATGGGGCGAGTGTTGCTGCATGAGTACCTCGGCGTGCCCTCGGCGGTGATGGTCTTCGCGGTGGTCCTCTTCGCGGTGGGCGCATTCTTCGCCGTCGGGAAGATCGAGGCCGCGGTGCGCAGGAGCCTCAAGCCATGAATTTCAACTCGAAGATCGCCGCGGCAGGGGCGGTCGGATTGGGCGCTATCTACCTGGTGCTGGGGCTGGCCACCGGGCACTCGGCGCGCTCCGAGGTGCCTCCCGACCTCTCGGCGAGCGCGACCGAAGCCGGGTTGGACGTATGGAAGACGGCGGCGGCGCTATTGAGCGACAAGGAGAGGGCCCAGGTCGTCGACGTGCGTAGCCCGGAGGAGTACGCGCGCTACCACCTTCCGAGAGCCGTGAACGAGCCGGACGCGGCGCGGCTCCATGAGTTGGCGGTCCGGGGCGGGCCGCTCATCGTCGTCGCCGCCAAGGACGACGTCGCCCAGAAGCTGGTCGCCGAGATCCGTGCCCGCTCCAAGCACGCCAGCATCCACTACCTCATCGATGGTCCGAGGGCGTGGTACCTGGCCTTCGAGCTTCCGGTGTCGATGTTCGCCGAGGCTTCCTCTCCGAACGGCTACGAGGAGGCGCTCGCGACTCTCAAGGACTTCTGGATGAAGCCAGAGCAGGGAGCGAAGGGGCAGGCGCTCGAAGCGCTCCAGTCGCTCGCGCGGATGAACTTTCAGCCCACGCTGCTCAAGCAATCCGGCAAGCCCAAGGCAGCCGGAGGGGCCAAGAAGAAGATCAGCGGCGGGTGCGGCTAGTCCGGCTGTTGGTAGGGTAGGCCTGCGTGCCCGCCCACTTCCGATTCTCGAAGTCGCCGAGCCCGCGAACGCAGCTGGAGGTCCCATGTGCATGCGGCTTCCCACCGCTTTCGTCGCTCTTGCCCTGAGCCCAGCCCTGCTGGCGGGATGCAAGTCCGAGCCGAAGCAGGCGCCGCCGCCGGCAGCTGTGGTGCAGGCCGCCGTCGCAACACCCGTCCCCCACGTGGCGCACGGGGCCGGAGCGGCGCCCATCGATTGCCCGTTGCGCAAGCACGGGATCGACCCGGGGAGCCTCAAGCCCTTCGAGGAGACGGAGAAGTACATCGCCTTCCTCGAGCGGGCTGACCGCGCGTCCTGGCAGAAGCCGGATGAGGTGGTGGCCGCGCTGGGGCTCAGGGGCTCCGAGACCGTGGCGGACGTCGGCGCGGGGAGCGGCTACTTCTCCTTCCGCTTCGCCAAGGCCTTGCCCAAGGGCAAGGTGTGGGCGATCGACGTCGATCCGGAGATGGTGCGCCACGTTCATCACCGGGCGGCGCAGGAGAAGGTCGGGAACATCGAGGTCGTGCTCGCGCCGCCCGACGACCCCTCGATCCCGACGAAGGCCGACCTCGTCTTCGTCTGCGACGTACTGCACCACGTATCCGCGCGCGAGGCGTGGCTGGCCAAGGCCTTCCGGGAGACCCGGCCGGGCACCCGTTTCGTCCTCGTGGAGTTCAAGGAGGGCGAGCTCCCAGAGGGGCCTCCCGAGCGCATGAAGATCTCCCGGGCGGAGGTCGTGCGGCTCATGCAGGAAGCTGGCTTCGTGCTCCAGTCGGAGAGGCCGGAGCTGCTCCCCTACCAGACGTTTCTGGTGTTCGCGCGACCCGATCGGAAGTGACCGACGAGGGCGATCGGTTCTGCCCCTCATGCCTCGCATGGCGGAGGAGCGATCACCTCGCTGCACCTGGTGGATCGGGTGCTGCCAAGTGGGTGAACTGGCGTATCCCAAGCGGCTGTGCCTTGCGTTCGCGCGGACCCACGCGTGGGCGGCGACGCCTTTCGTGCGCGAGGGTGTTCAAGTGGCAAAGGCTGCAGGCGATTGGGCCCCGAGAAGGGGCGCAAACTGCCGCGCCCCTCCCCCCGTTCGCCCCTCTCCCCCCGCACGACCGACACGTCGTCTTCGCCTGCCGTCGGATCGACGGGTAGAGTGGCGCCGGCAGTGCCAATTGCGCCCTGGGCCGATCGGAACTAATCGCTGACCAGTTGGCACCGGAAGTAATCGCTGACCCGCTACACCGACGCCGAGCGCCACTTGCGCCGGCACTTGGGAGGCATGTAGCCTCCGTGCCGTCTCAAACTTCGGCAACACGTCGGACGGGGTTTCCGGACTGGGCGCAATACACTCGCCGCCACCAGCCCTGGCCTCGACTCTCGGCTTCCTGGAGGAACCATCTTGAACACCAGCATCCTGCGACAGCTCCATGCTGTCGTTGCTGTAGCGGTCGCCTTAGTGGTGCCGGCCGCCGCACCCGCGGGCACCGAAACCCCGATTGCCGTGAGTGAAGCCGGATCCACCAGCTCGCCGGTCGGAGCCAACGGAGTTGAGGTGCGCGCGGCGAGTTTCACGCTCAAAGCTGCGGACGGCCGCGGCGGAATTGTCGTGTTCCAGGTCTCCGACGGCCACGTTCTGTTGGAGTGCTCTGAGAAGTACTTCCTGCCAGGGAGTACGGCGGGAGATCCTCGCCTATGCGTCGAGTCTCGCGCTGCGCATCTAGAAACATCACCCAAGAAGAACGACCTGAGATTCACGACTCGTGACGGAGCATCCTGGCAGGTGCAGTGGCTATCTCCGACTGAGGTGCTGGTGAGCAAGGGCGAATTGACGAAGCGCTACCATGACACCCGTCGCCGGCCTCCGCTCTCGGGGATCGAGGAGTCTCCTCGGAAGCTGTCTGGGAACCTCGGATCTTGGGAGTTGCGTGAGGATTGGGCCGTATACCGGAACGGTGAGTTCGTGCCTGGGGTATGGAGTACGGCTTTCGTGCAAGAAAGATGTGAGCTTGAAGCGGTCGTCTTCTGGCCTGCGATCGTCACCGCCGACATGGCTGTTGGACCAGCCCTTCCAAGGTGATCCCTCCCGCTATTTCTTCGACTTCCTCGAACGCCGAGCAGCAAGGAGACGCGCGGTCGATACATGAGGATGCTTGGGATCGAATGGTTTCTTCTTCTTCGGCTTCTTCGGGCCGCGCTTG
>JACRCT010001208.1 GCA_016218885.1 Deltaproteobacteria bacterium
CGCAAGCCGAGGGGAATCGCTCCAGAAGGAAACGGGGGCGCGATGGTCCGGGCGGCGGTGGGGGTGATGCTGGGGGTTGCGCTGATCGCCCAGGTGTCTAGTCCGGCGTTCGGACGACCAGGAGGCTGGGGGCAGGGGCCGGCGAAGCAGGTTGCGAGGCGGGCTCCGCAGCGGCTGCCCGGCCGCCTTGAGCTGAGGGTGGGGGAACACAAGAGCTTCGGCGGCGTCAGCGTGGCGGGCCTTCTGGGCCCCAGCGGCTTGGTGCGCCTGGACGTGACCGCGGGGGTGCTCACGGTGGAGGGGCTCTCTCCCGGGAATGGAAAGCTCGCCGTCCTCTCGGGGACACGCCTCAGCGAGGTTCCCTTCGTCGTTCGGCGGTCACCATGAGTGGCGGCCCGCGCGGCGAGCAGGGGCAAGTGGTCGTCGAGGCGGCCCTCGTCTTCCCCTCGCTGCTCTTCCTCATCCTCGGGATCCTGCAGCTGACGCTGATGCAGCAAGCGCGGCTCATGGTCGAGTACGCGGCCTTCAGCGCCGCCCGCGCCGGGGCCCTGGAGAACATGGATCGCCGCGCGATGCAGCAGGCGGCCGTCGTGGCGCTGTTGCCGACCCTGCCCACGACCCCCGTGCAAGGCGCCGGGAACCGATCTCCCCTGCGAGTGGACGGCCCGGGCCGCCTCCTCGCGCGCCACGCCGAGCTCTGGAAGGAGAACGAGGCCTCGACGGCGTTCTTCGGCAAGCGGGTCATCGAGGTCGAACCGCTCAACCCCGCCGAGGAGGACTTCGGCGACCGTGAGGAGATCGACTTCGACTTCGTCGGTGACGGCAGCCCCCAGGCGCGCCGGCCGACTCAGCTCACCGTTCGCCTCACCTACTTCTACGAGCTGCGGATCCCCGCCGTGAACGCGGTGCTGTGGGAGAGCTGGCTGGCGGCCAACGCCGGCATCGGGCTGCGCGGGCTCGACGCCTGGCGTCCGAGGATCGACGGCGTGGACCTCCCGCGCGACGCCCGCTTCGCGCTCGAGATGAACGCCTTGAAGCACCGCTGCCGGTTCTCGGCCATCGGCCAGGCCACTCACCTGCGCCTGGCCCTGCTGGCCAAGACGACGGGCCGCTACTTCTTCCCCATCGTGACCACCCACACGCTGCGCCTGCAGTCGAACCCGTTCCGCAGGAACGCGCTGAAGCGCTCCGAGCTCGGCTGCTGAAGGAGGAAACGATGCTCATCGCGAGGCTGCATCGCTCGTTGCGCGAGGACGAGGCCGGACAGGCCCTGGTGCTGGGCGCCCTCAGCGTGCTCGTGCTCGCGCTGTGCGTCCTGGTCACGGCCCATCTCGGGCGCGCGGTCGATCAGCGCATCCAGGTCCAGAACGCCGCCGACGCCACTGCCTACTCGGTCGCGGTGGCGGTCGCGCGCTCGCTCAACTTCACCGCCTGGGTCAACCGCGCCATCGTCAGCCAATTCGTGGCGGCGATGGCGGCGCAGACGCTGGTGGCGATGGTCGATGGCCTCGAGGCGTGGTTGGGCTCGACCTCCGACATGCTGCAGACGCTCTCCTCGATGGCCTGCACGCTGGCGCAGACCTTTCAGGCCTGTTGCCCGCTCGTCGCCGCCTGCTGCGGTGCGGCCGCCTTCCTTCGGGGGCTCCAGCCGGTGCTCCAGTCAGCGGCCACGGCCCTGAGGAGCGCGGCGCCGGTCGTCCGTCGGATCTCGGAGGCCATCGACCCGGCGATCGCTGCCTTCGTGGCTGGCGTCGCACAGCTCAACAAGTGGGGCATGGCGGGAGCCCAGAAAGCGATGCGGGACATGACCGCGGCCGCCCTGGCCACGACGGGCCGCGAGGGCCTCCAGGGCCGGATCATGCGCGGCGTGGCCGGGCGCACCAATGAGGAAGGGATCGGCCTGGTCTATGACGCGGCGATGGCTGCCAACGCGGAGTCCTACCTGAGGCTCTTCGATCACGAGGGCTCCGAGAAGATCGACGACCCGGGCCACCTGCGCCACCCCGGCAACTACCACGCCGAGGATAGAGGGCAGCGGGCCGAGCGGATGATGGCCGAGATCACCAACGCATCGCGGACGGGTGACGCCGACTCCGAGAGGACCTGGGAGACCAACGCCGGGCTCGACGCCAAGGCGAGTGGTCTCCTGGGTGCGACCGCGAGGCTGGGGCGCTCGCTGGGCGGCACGGTCGTGGGAGCGCAGACGCGGTTGGTCAACGTGATGACCCCCCACCGATTCACCGAGGCGAAGGGCGCGCAGAACTTCGTCTTCACCTCGGGCCGGGACACCACGCAGTCCACGCGCGGCGCGGCCATGGCCTCGCCCGCAGCGGCGCAACCCGGCTTCTCCTCCCCGTGGCTCGCCGGAGGTGGCAGGCCGGTCATCGTGTCCGTCCAGGCGACTTGGGATCGCGCCTACCGGCTCCACTGTCGCTACGACGGACGGACTCTCGTGAGCTCTCCGGGATGCCCGGACCGCGCCGAAACCCGCCCGGTCCGCTGTGTCAGCGAGCCCAGGCACGCCTTCGAGGGAGTCACCCCGTACCTGTCCTTCGACGCCCAGAACGACTCGCAGACCCTGTTCAATCAGCGCGACTTCTTCGCCATGGTTCACAAGGCAGGGCGCGATGCCATGCTCCCCGTCGAGGTGCTCAAGCCAGGCGGGCAGCTCTCGGCGCAATGGGCGGGCGGCTATCGCACCGAGCTCGCGGTGCCCACCTTCGGCTCGGGCGTGCTGGAAGGGCTCAACGGCTGGGCGCGCAGCCGGGTGTACTACCACCGCCCTGGCCACTGGACCGAGCCGCCCAACCTCTTCAACCCGTTCTGGAAGGCGAAGCTCGGACCGTTCGCGGGCTCGCGGCCCACACAGCGGCTACCCCACGTCGATGGCGAGCTCAAGGAAGCGCTCGACTCGCTCCTGGTTCACTGAGGACGGACATGATTTGCAGGGGCGATACCAACGAATCAGGAGCCGCAGCCACCGAGCTCGCACTGCTCTGCCTGGTTCTTGTCCCTTTGCTGCTCTATGCCGCGTTCTTCCTCGAGCTCGGCGTCGCGCGGGTCAAGTCCACCGAGGCCGCACGCTTCGTCGTCTGGGAGCTGGCTGCGATGGGCCTCTCCGACTTCCAGACCGGGGACCACGCAGGGCGCTTCCTCAAGCTCCGGCGCTCCGTGCTGGAGGAGGTGCAGAGGCGTTGGGGCGACGATCTGCAGAGCGCAACGCCGGACGTGCTTCCCGGGGCGCCGGGGGTCGGGATGCTCACCCTGAAGGCGACGATCGATCCCTCGCAGATCTCGGTGGAGAACGTGGACGCGGATCTGTGGAGGGCCGAGGTCGCAGCCAGGTTCCCCAACGGCGTGAACTCCCAGGGCGTGGGCTGGCTCTTCGAGCAGATGGGCTTCGCCAGAACGGGCAAGCTCGAGGGCGCCGTCAAGGTGCGTATCCACGACCAGTTGCTTGGGCCCAGTCTGCGGCTGCTGAGGGACGGCTTCGAGATGGAGGTCCGACAGTCGCTGCTCGCCGAGACCTGGAGCTTGAGGGACGGCGACGACGTCATCGAGTCGGGGCAGGACGGCGGCTGCCGCCACGACTACTGCCACCAGCTGCAGCGGATGCACCTGCCGGGGCTGCGCGACCAAGTGGCGGGTATGGTGAGCGGCAGGGGGATCGGGCCCATCCTCGGCATGGTGGGGATGCACGACCCGCGCGCCGCAGTCATCGCCTCGCGGGCCATGAGGGGCGGCGAGTCTCGGCCGGACATCGACCTGAAGGTCTTCGCGCCCAAGGGTGGCGGGCATGACCGGGTGGGCAAGCACCTCACCAACACCTATCGCGACACCTTCAGCGATCGCGGCAGCCCCTACGCCGAGGTCTACCGACGCCTGGGCCCTCATTACCTCGGGTGCCCTCAGGCTCAGATGAAGGAAGGCGAATGCAGGTACGACTCCAGGTGAGACGAGCTGGAGAAGACAGCCGA
>JACRCT010001141.1 GCA_016218885.1 Deltaproteobacteria bacterium
GCCGAGGTTGTCCACGATGGGGATCTCCATCGCGCCCAGCCGGCAGGCCAGCCCCACGTCGAGGCCGATGTGGGCGCTGCCGGGCCGCTCGGTGGCTCCGACCAGCTTCATGTCGTCGGAGTCGCGCACGAAGCGGACGATCGAGCTGCCCATCCTGCCCGCCACGCCAGTCACCACGGTGCGGATCATGTTGTCGCCTCCATCTCGGGAGAAGGGCCGGAGGATAGCACCGGGCGTGGGGGCGCTCCGAGAGAAAGTCTCGCCTGGGATCGCTCGCGTTGGCACGGGCCCTTTCGACCCGTGGCCGGCGAAGGGAGCACCTGATGCACGATGCGCTTGAATGATTCGCCGGCCACCGATCACTTCGGGGTCAGTCGGCTGAAACATCACCCCAATCACTCACGAACAGGAGCGGAATCCGTGGGAACGGATCCGCGAGGAGGGTCAGCATGTCCGCCACCGTCATCGCCCCGTTGAGCATCTGGCGCCGCGTCACCGAGGTCTTCGCCCACGTCGGCGTCGGCTTCGCCCCCATCGTCTTCCTCCTCTATGCGCTGCTGGCCTCGGGCTGCAGCTCACCCGTCGAGCAACGCGCCCCGCGCTTCCTCAAGGGCGTCGTGGCCCAGCGCATGAGCGGCTCGCCGGCAACCTCCGGCAACGGCCAGGGCACCTTCAGCGCCATGGTCGTCCTCGAGAACCAGGTCCTCCCCGCGCTCGACGCCACCCGCGCCACCTACTCGGTCGACCTGGCCGGGGACACGCACTCGGTTGCCGGCGGCCAGGCCATTAGCGCGCAGGTCTCTGACGAAGCCGGCGAGCTCTGGTGGGTGCTGATGCTCGCCCCGGATTTCGCCTCGCCGACCGAGTCGGTCGTCCTCGTCCTGCCTGCCGCCCGCTACGCCACTGGCAGCGTGACCCTCGACGGGACGGAAGCGGTGGCCTACCTGGTCGACGCCCTGGGCAACCCGCTCGCCTGGACCACCTCCGGCACCCTCACCTTGACCGCCGCGCCCACCGCTCCGGGTCAGCTCGCCGCCGGCAGCTTCGACGGCGCCTTCGCGCTCGTCTCGTCGGCCATGGACTGCCGCGCCGACTCGGACTGCGCCTCGGGCGAGGTCTGCGCCGGCGGCACCTGCATCGTCGCCGACTGCTCGGTCACCGGCTGCCCCGCGGGCCTGCTCTGCGACCGCGCGACCCTGCAGTGCGTCCCCGCCGGCTGCCGCAGCGACGCCGACTGCGGCGCCGGGCTCGCCTGCCGCAACGGCCAGTGCATCGTCGGGCCCGCCTGCCGCGCCGACTCCGATTGTGCCCCCGGCCAGCGCTGCGCCGCCGGCACCTGCCAGAGCGGCAGCGGCTGCAGCACCACCGGCTGCCCGGCGGGAATGACCTGCGACCCTTCGACCGACACCTGTGCCGCCAACGCCCACTGCCGCACCGACGCCGACTGCGGACGCGGGATGGTCTGCGAATCGGGCCAGTGCAGCTCCCCCGCTGGCTGCCAGCAGTACGGCTGCCCCCCCGGCATGACCTGCGACCTGTACTCGGGCCAGTGCACCGGCGGGACGGGCGTGGGCTACTGCTTCCCCGAGCCGCGCTTGGGCCAGGGCAGCTTCAGCGGCAGCGCCGGCACGGTGCCGATGTGCTCGGCGGCGGGCCTGGACTCACTCAACGGCGGCCCCGATGCCGGCCTCTTCGACAGCGCGGATGAGAGCGGCGAGCCGTCGACGCTCTTCGCCATCGGCGATCTGACCAACGGCACCGGCGACACCTACCTCATCGCGGTGCTCGACCAGTGCCCCGGGGCGGGCTCGGTCCTCAGCGCGCCGGCGACGCGGTTCCTCGTGCTCAAGCAGATCACCACCAGCGACACCACGATCCAGATCCAGAAGCAGGCCAGCGGGGGCACCCTCCGCTTCGCCGCCGGAATGGGCGGCGGGCTCACCGCGAACCTGAGCGCGACCTTCGGCAACGAGACGGTGACCGGGTCCGGCACGCTCTACTGAGAGAGGGAATCAGCGAGCGGGGGGGTTGGCGGCGCTCCGGGCTTCGACCTGGGGCGCCGCCTCTGCCTGTTCAGGGCGCCAGGACGACTCCACTTCGGGAGCCGGTACGCCGAGAGTGGCGAGCTCGTGGCCGCGTTCGCGCGACGTGTGAAGCTTGTGCCGCGGCGGCTGGCGTGCTGAAGCGGCGACTGGCCGGCAGCGAGCCCCGTCAGCCCAGCCCCTCCGTCCTCGAAGGCCTGAACAATCTCGAGCCGCGGGGCCCGGCAAGCAGGTATCATCGGCGCCTGTTTGGCCCGGCTCCGAACCAGGTTGATCGGAGCTGCGCGGGGGAATCGATGGTGAGCTGCGCGGGGGAATCGACGGGCGATCCTCCGGTATTGACGCTGTCGTCGGGCAAGCGCGGTGCGCTGCTGGCCTATCGAGGAGTCGAACATGCCGATCCAGTTCCCACCGTCCAGCACTTCCAAGGTTGTCCCCAGCTCCACGCCGACGTCCACCGAAGGCGCAAGCCGGCCGGCGGCGGCCCCGCCCGCTGCGCAACCTGCGTCCTCGGCTGCTCCGCAAACCAACTTCGAGCAATCGAGCTTCGCCGACGCGCCCGCCCAGCCCTGCTTCATCGATACCCCGCCGGGAGTGCAGCCTGAGCCGTTCGCTCGCCACTCGGCAGCCGAGTGGACCGTGCGGCCCCTCCCGATCCTGCCCGGCGGGAATCTGCCCCCGCTCTCCAAGCGCTTCGCGCTCGCCGTATCGGACGGCATGCTCGACCGCAACGATCTGCCCAAGCTGCTCAGCGGCGCGGACAAGAACGAGCTCAAGGCGTTGTCCACCAAGTACTCCTCCAAGCTCACCCCGGAGGCGAGGCTCGAGCTCAACAAGGTCTGGACCTCCAAGGAGCAAGGTGATCTCACGAGGGTCCTCTTCGAGCGAGACCTGCCGCCCATCGCCAACCGCTTCGAGATAGCGGCGGCGGACCGGCAGATCAGTCGCGGCGAGATCGACGACCTCATCCGCGGCCTGACGGCGGCGCGCCTGAGCACCAAGGATGCAGAGCAGGTGCAGGAATTGGCCAACAGGTACTCGCCGATCCTGAGCCCGGAGGCGAAGACCCGCCTCGACGTGTTCTTGAAGCGGGAGGTCCCGCTCCTGCGCCCCAGCCAGCAGCAGTCCCCCACCGTGGTCGTCGAATGGAGCGCACCCGTCGGGTGGCCCGGCACCATGAGCGGCTACAAGATGTATATCGGCACCCAGCCCGGCATCTACGACAAGACGGTGGACATCGCCGACCCCAAGGCCTTGGGCTTCAGCTTCGACAAGGTGGGCGCCGGGAAGCACTACTTCGCGTTGACGGCCTATGGCGCGGATGGGCGCGAGAGCGGTTACTCCAACGAAGTGAGCATCGTTCTCGACAGGTAGCTGGTGCTTCGCTGGGCCGCGGCACTCACTTGCTCCCCGGTTCGCCACGGGTCGGTGGGTTCGACGGCTTCACCGCAGGGGTTCTGACGCCACCTGCCGGCGAAGGCGCTGGCCTCTTCCGGTCCGTCGCCATCGACGAGGTCGCGGCACCTCTCTCGCTGCTCGCGGCCGCGATGAAGCTGGCGCGCATGCTCTCGGCAACCTGGAGCGCGACGAGCCTTGCGGGATCGGCCTCCTTGGGCTCAGGCTTGAAGCTGCGCATCTCCCGCTTGCCGTCGCGCCGGACCCAGAGCACCACCTCCCATGGCGACTGGCGGATCTGGACGACCGCTCCGGGGGCTGCGAGCTCAGCGTCGAGGTCGGCCTGGTCCGGGAGCTTGTCCACCTTGTAGCCCGAGCTCTTGAGCTCGGCGAGCAACCGGCCGCAGAACGGGTCCGCCTCGAAGGCGCAGAGCACGGCGACATGTTCGCCCCTGGCTTCGGCCAGGCCGGGAGCGAGGACCATCGTCAGGGCGACGCAGGCTGCCAGGGTGTCTCGCACCGATCGTTCCTTTCTGCCTTGGTCCGGCCTACTCCTCGGACAGCACGTTGCGCGCGAAGGCCGCGTGCGGCCCCATCGGATACTCGTCGAGATAGCGCCGCGCCACTTGGCGCGCCCCCGCCCGATCGCCTCGGTCCAGCCGCGCCTCCAGCACCCGCCCCAGGCTCTCCCGTGCCAGCGGTCCGTTGGGCTGCTCGGCCAGGGCAGTCTTGAACCACCCTTCCGACTCTGCCGCGTCCTCGCGCGCGTCGAAGGCCAGCCTTCCCAGACCGAAGGCGGCGAGCGCCGCCTGCGGCGTGCCGGGAAAACGTTGTCGCGCGACCAGGAAGACGCGACGTGCGCCGGTGTAGTTGCCGGCGTAGCGGGCGGCATCGGCGAGCTCGACCAGCTCCTCCGCGCCGGCCGTCTCGCAGATCTCAGGGAGCCCCACCGCCATCGCCACGGCCCAGGCGTCGACGTAGCGGCCCTGTCGTGCATGGGCGAGCCACGAGCCAGGGGGTGCAGTCTGGTAGGCCAACGGGGCAGGAGCAGATCGCCGGATCGGAGCATCGTCTGACGAGATGAGTGGAGCCCCATCGATGAACCCGTCAGGCAGAGCCACCGTGGAGCTCATGGGCGGGCCCGTGGGAATCGGCGGGGGTGGCGCAGGCACGAGCCCGGGCAGCGGGTCTCTGCCTCCGAGGTGGAGCTTTCCATCGAGGCACGAAGCCGTCAGTGACTGGCCCGTCACCAGCACGATGCCCGCGCCCGGCCCGCAGCCCACGACGATGACCGAGCCCTCGAGCCCGGTGAGCGTCAAGCTCCCCTGAGCCGGGCTCCACTGGAGATCGAAGCGGGTCCCGGTCACGCGCACCTCGAAGGGACCGGCGCGCATCCGCCAGTCGGCGCCGTCGCGGTGGACGACCGACACGCCGAGGCGCCCGCGCTCGAGCAGCAGCGTGACCCCCCGCGATCGCCGCTCGAGGACCCGCGCGCTCGCGCCGGGCTCCAGGTCCACTGCGGAGCCGTCCGTGAAGCGCAGCGGGACCCGGCCCTCGGGACCCGCGGAGACGAATTCGCCTTCCAGCGGCGCTGCGCCGACCCGCACCTCGATGGCGCGCGGCCAGAGGACGACCACCAGGAAGGCCATCGCCGCGGCGGCGACCCCGGTCCCGGCGAACGCCAGAATCCGCATCGCGCCGGAGCGCTCCCGAGCGCCGGCCCGGGCATGCTCCAGGAACTCCGGACGTGCCTGAGCGACGGCCCGAGAGACTTGGAGCTGCGCGTCCTGGGCGCGCGCCACCTCGCGCCCCAGCCGTTCCAGGGGCGTCACCGGGTCCATCGCCCACCTCCCTCAAGCCAGGGCTCGAGCGCCGGCTCGTTCCGCGCCAGCCCGACAAAACGTTGCTGCGCCTTCGACAGCCGCCTCTTGATCGTGGCGAGCGAGACCCCACACGCCTCGGCGACCGCGACCAGCTCCATGCCATCCACGAAGCGCAAGGCGAAGGCGATCCGCTCATCGGAGGGCATCTTCTCGAGCACCGCGTAGGTGCGGCGCAGGGCCTCGGAGTCTTCGACCACCTGAGAGCGGGCGGGCGGCTCGGCCGGCATCCCCCACCCCAGCATCGCGAGCCAGCGCGCCCGCGAGCGCCGGCGGATCTGCTCACGCGCCGTGTGGACGGCGATGGCGCAGAGCCAGCCCTCCAGCCGCTGGGGATCGTCGATCCGGTCCACCGCTTCCAGGGCACGCAGGAAGACCTCCTGGAGAAGATCGGCCAGCTCTGCGTCGACGCCGAGGACCCGTGCAAGCACCCGCTGCACCTTCGGGGCGAATCGATCGTAGAGGACGGCCGCCGCGGCCGGGCTGGCCGCTCTCAATGCCGCCACGAGCTCGGGGCCATCGTGCGGAGGCAGCAACGAGCCCTCGAGCGATGGCTCCTGGCGGCTGGCGGGAACAGCGGGCATCGGCAACTCCATCCGTCCTCTGCTGCTTCAGTGACCGGCGGCACCGGCCACGGCTCACCTTTCGCACCTCGCCTCCCCCGCATGGAGCCACATCCTCGGGGACTCGGCCCTTGGCCCGAGATTGTGTCGCACGGCGAACAGTGCCGACAACTCAATGGAATATGTCGGTCCGCCGGGGATGCGGCGGCGCCGAGAATCGCGTCTCGAGAGCGCCAGCTTCGCCTGGCTGCGGCCACTGAAGCTGGGGCACCCGGGACCCGACCGGAGCCGTGAAATGACGATGTAACAGAGGCGCAGCCGGCGCCTTCGCCGCAGGCCATGGAGAGCGCGGACCCCGAACACGCACGCCGGCGGGACCCCGTTCGGGCATGAACCCGAAGGAGACGAGCTGATGCCCCCCAAGCTGTACCGAAGTCTCGCCCAGGAGAACGAGCAATTGCGGCTCGAGCTCAAGGAGGCGCGGCAGGCCCTTGAGGAACTTCGCTCCGGTCTAGAGGACGCAGCCGGGGCGGAGCGCCCGGCCGCCCCACAGGTCTTCGCATCGGAGGGCGCCAGCCCGTCGTTTCGGGTGCTGATCGAGGCGATGAGGGAGGACGCTGCGGCCCTCGGCAGAGGAGGAGCCCGCCTCGATCACGACGGCCGGCTCCTGCGATCGGAGTCGGCGAAGGTGCTCGAGAAGCGCCTCCTGAGCCCGGAGGGTCATCGGTCCTCCCTGGTCACCAGGACCTCCCGGCGCGAGGGGGAGAGCGGCATCGCCGGGCTCGTGGGACGCTCTCGCGAGCTCACCGAGCGAGAGCGCCTGGAGATGGCCCTCAGGCGGAGCGAGGCCCGCTTCGGGCTTCTGGCGCGCACGGCGAGCCGACTTCTCGCCGCAGAGGACCCCCAGAGCCTGGTGGACGAGCTCTGCAGGGAGGTCATGGAGCGCCTCGACTGTCAGGCCTTCTTCCACTCCCTGATTGACCAGGCGACGGACCAGCTACGCCTGAGTGCCTGGGCCGGGGTCGCCGACGAGGAGGCGCGCCAGATCCAGTCGATGGACCTGAGCGCGACCATCTGCGGATGCGTCGCACGCAGCCGGGTACGGATCATCGCGGAGGACATCTCCCACTCCACCGATCCCCGGACGAGGCAGATCGGGGCCTGGGGCATCCGCACCTACTGCTGCCACCCGCTGATCGGTCAAGGACGGCTCCTCGGAACGCTCGCCTTCGGCACCCGGACGCGAGACCGCTTCACGACCGACGAGATCGAGCTGATGAACACGGTGGCCGACCAAGTCGCCATCTCCATGGAGCGCATGGAGTCGAAGAGAGCTTTGACCGAGGCCAACGCGCAGCTGCTCGAGGCCGATCGGCGCAAGAACGAGTTTCTGGCGGTGCTCTCGCACGAGCTGCGCAATCCCCTCGCCCCCATCAAGAGCAGCATCTTCATTCTCAACCGGGCTGAGCCAGGGGGTGATCAGGCGCGCCGGGCCCAGGCAGTCATCGAAAGGCAGGTCGATCTGCTCGCCCACCTCGTCGACGACCTGCTGGACGTCACTCGCATCACCAGGAACAAGATCCAGCTTCAGAAGCAGCCGCTGGAGCTGAACGAGCTGGTCCACCGCACGATGGAGGACCATCGCGCTCTGTTCGAGAAGTCTGAGGTCTGCCTGGAGCTCGCTCCCGCACCCGAGCCTATCTTCGTGAGCGGCGACTGGAGTCGCCTTGCCCAGGTTCTCGGGAACCTCCTGCAGAACGCAGCGAAGTTCACGGTTCGAGGAGGCATCACTCGCGTCATCGTCTCTCGGGACCTTCAAGCCATGCGCGCCGTCATCCGGGTTGCCGATACCGGAGCAGGCATGGCCCCGGCGATGCTCTCGCGCCTGTTCCAGCCGTTCATGCAGGCCGACACGACCTTGGACCGCGGCAAGGGAGGCCTGGGCCTCGGGCTGGCGCTGGTGAAGGGCATCGTCGAGCTGCACGGGGGTGAGATCGCCGCGCATAGCGCCGGGCTCGGCAAGGGGGCGGAGTTCGTGGTGCGCCTGCCCCTCGCACAGGCCACGGCAGCCCACGGTCGAGGGGCGCCCCAGGCCGCTCGGCCAAGCCGACGCCGCGTGCTCATCATCGAGGACAACGTCGACGCCGCGGACAGCCTGCGTGACGTGCTCGAGTTCGGCGAGCACGAGGTTGCGGTGGCCCACGACGGCCGGGAGGGGCTCACCAAGGCCCGGGAGCTCCGCCCCGAGGTCGTGCTGTGCGACATCGGTCTTCCGGGAA
>JACRCT010001182.1 GCA_016218885.1 Deltaproteobacteria bacterium
CGCAGCGCCTTCTCCACCCGCGCCGGGTCGACGTCGGGCCGCGGCAGGGCGCTGAGCGAGAAGAGCCCCGGGTCCTTGAGCGGGATGTAGTCCGCCCAGGCCGCGGTCGCGAGCTCGCGGCTCACCAGCGCCTGGTAGAGCCGGTTGGAGATACCCGGGTCGAGCGGGTCGCCAAAAGGCCCGAGGTCCAGGCTGCCGGAGAGGACGAGCTGCAGAACCTTGAGCGGCACCATGTCGGCCTCGGCGGCGGCCGGCGCCTTGTAGCCAAGCGAGACCACCTTGAGCTCTCCCGGCTGGCGCACCACGACGCGTCGCTCTCCGCGCTGGGGCGGCTCGAGGGTGTAGGGCCTGCGGAAGGTGTGGCCGCCGGGAAGTGGTCCGAAGTGGCGGCGGATCAGCTCCAGGGCGTCCGCCGCCTTGAAATCGCCCACTGCCACCGCGATGGCGTTGTCGGGCTGGTAATACTCTTTGTAGAAGTCGCGCAACCGCTCGGTGGGGACTCCCTCCACGTCCGAGCGCCAGCCGATGACCGGGTGGTGGTAGGGGTGGGCCTTGAAGGCCGTCGCCCACAGGTCGAAGTCGAGCGCGCGCACGGGCGAGCTCTCCGAGCGCTCGAGCTCGTTGCGCACCACGATGCGCTCCAGCTCGCGCTCCCGGTCGGCGATGGTGGAGTGGACCATCCGATCGGCCTCGAGCGAGATCACCGCCTCCAGCCGGTCGACGGGCACCGTGGCGAAGTAGTTGGTGTAGTCGTAGAAGGTGGTGGCATTCCAGCGCGCACCCAGCCGGTCGAGGGCGGCCATGATCTCGCCGCGCCGGAAGCGCTCGGTGCCCTTGAACATCATGTGCTCGAGCAGGTGCGCCGCGCCGGTCATCCCTGCCCCCTCGTTGCGGCTCCCCACGCGGTAGAAGACGCCGAAGGTGGCTACCGGAGCAGCGTGGTCCTCTACGAGCAGCACCTGCATGCCGTTTGGGAGGCAGGTCTGCTCAACCCCGCTGGGGGGAACCAGGGGGGCTGGCAGCGAAAGGGTGAGGGCGAGGACGAGTCCGACAGGCATGGGGCCTCCCAAGGCATGGAGGCAAGTAGGGCTCTCCCAGGCCGGCCTTCAATCCCGCGAGGGGGGATGGCGGGAGGCTTCAGCCACAGGTGCTCATTGGCCCGCAGCTGAGGCCTGGATCGCACTTGGGCTCATCCTGGCAACACGCGCCGCCCTGCTGACCGCAGCAGCGGCCGGTGCTCCGGCACTTTCCCCCCATGCAGGTGTCCCCTGGCGCGACGCACAGATGGGAGGTGAGGTCGCAGCATCCGTTGGTACAGACGAGGCCGGCGCAGCAGGGCTGGCCTGGCTCGTCGCAAGCCACGCAGGTCGCACCGTCGCAGGCGGTGTCACCCACGCATTCTGGGGGACCGCCCGAGCGAGCGCAGCAGGGCGAATTCTCGGAGCCACAAGAGGTGCAAAGGCCCTGTGTGCAATTGCTTGCGAAGCAGAATCCCTCATCGGAGTTGCCTGTTTTGCAACAACCCATACTCGATGCGCCACAGCCGGGCGCTCTGCTGCAGTAGGAGCCTGTCGGACCGCTCGTGCAGGTTTCGCCAATTCCAGTGCCGCACGAGCCTCCGAGCCCGACGCAAGTCCCAGCGATACAGCAGCCGTCGGTGCAGGCGAGGCCTGGGCAGCAGGGCTCGCTCGTCCCCCCGCAAGTCATGCATCTGCCGTTGACGCATTGAGTGGCGCTCTCGGAGCAGCTTCCATCGGGGCAGCACGAAAGCCCCGAGGTTCCACAATTTCTGCAAATCCCGGCGAAGCACGATCCAGGAGAGCAAACGTTCGCGGCGCAGCATGGCTGGCCGATTCCTCCGCAAGGGGCGCACTGACCGGAGGCGCAATAGGTGAGGCCCTCGCACTCGACGCAGCACTCACGGCATTCGCCCGAGGGGCACTGGCGCATTCCCGAATTGCAAGTGCACACGCCGTCGACACAGCTGGCGTTTGCTCCGCAGGGTGGCTCGCACCCGGCTGCTCCGGCGTCGGGCGCACCGGCATCCTCGCCAGCAGGCGTCGAGGAATCCCTTCCTGGTCGCGCGTCCCTGCCAGCCGAGGCGTCCTCCTCTTCGGTGGATGCGTCTTCGTTGGAGGCCGCTGCATCCTGAGGCGTGCCTGCGTCCGGTCGGGATGCGTCGACCGTGGCGTCGGAGGGGTCGGGGGTGCACACCTTGGCGATGCACCGCTCTCCCGCGGGGCAGTCCTCGGAGACCTCGCAGGAGAACGCCGCGCCCTCGAGGTCGACGCAGCGACATGCCCCGACTGTCAGGAGCAGAGTCAGTCCCGTCCCCACGAGTGCCCGCTTCGAGAGCATGTCGCCTCGCTGCCTCCACGACTGCATCGATAGGCGCCAGACTCTACCAGAGCGTGGAGTGAGCGTCGGCTGCCGGGGGCCCAACGACTGGCCGCAGCCGCGTCCATGCGGCCTCCTCGCTCGCTCGCCGATGTCGAGTGGACCTAAGACCAGAGCCGCGCGAAGCTCACCGCTTCTTGAGCAGCCGGCGCAGGCTCAGCTCCAGCCGGCTTGGAAGCAGCGCCAGGAGCTCGTCGGCCTCTGAGGCCCGGAGCCGCTCCTCCACGACGAGGAAGCGGTAGGTCTCCTCGCTCAGCGCGCTTCGGGCCTGGGCGATCCAGCGGACGATGGTCGAGCGGTTGACCTTGAAGAGCTCGCCGATCTGCTCCAGGCCGAGCGCGTCCAGGAAGTGCAGGCGCAGCACGCGCTTCTGATCATTTGGCAGAGACGCCAAAGCGGCCTCGAAGGCGCGCTCGAAGCTGGTGCGCTGCTGGTGGCGTATCAGCTCATGCTCTGCATCCGCAGCGATGCGCGTGTCGTCGGTCGTCGGCGCTCGTCGCTTCAGCTCCGCTTGGTTCGCGCGCCGCAGATCCAACGCGACTCGCACCGCGGTCACCCGGACCCAGGCGCCCAAAGGCCCCTGTCCGGAGTACTCGGTGAGGCCACAGACGCCACTGGCGTCCCGGTCGAAGAGCTTCTCCCGCAAGCGCGCCCGCACCTCATCGAGGAGCTGCGCCGATGGCCGCAGCCTGCACAGGTAGCGTGGAAGCTCGCAGAGGTATTGGTCCTCGAAGGCCTTCAAGGCGCGCGCGTCGCCTCGGACGCAGGCGAAAGCGAGCAGCAGGTCTGCCGCGCGCAGCCGCTCCAGCGCAAAGGGATCGGCTGGGATTCGCTCGGACAGGTAGCGGCCGAACTCAGCCTCGTCGCAGGCCAGGTCCGGCCATGCCAGGCGCGCTTGGCGGATGGGCGCACTGAGGGCTCGGGACGTGGTCATCGGTGCAACGGCTCCCTGCGTGGGCCATCGTCGATATGACGGCGATTGCGCTACCGTACTCCATCCCGCTCGCCGTTACGTTGCACGAGGTCGTCATGTCGCCGTCCGACAGCTGCCTCACCGCCCACCGCGTCATCGAGTTCGTCGAGGACCGCCTCTGCGCACCAGAGAGGCGGGAGCTCGAGGCCCACATCGACGCGTGCCCGGACTGCCGGGAGCTTCTGGCCGAAGCGGCCAAATCCCTCGCCCAGAGCCGAGGCGGTCCGTCCGCGGAGGCGGGTGCTGGATTCGGCCCCGAGGGTGGCCTGGGGCGCTTCGTGGCGCTGCGCCGCGTCGGGCAGGGCGCGTTCGGCGAGGTCTGGCTCGCCTACGATCCCGCGCTCGATCGCCGGGTCGCCATCAAGCTCCTGCGCTCCGAAGGCGACCTGCGCGGGGGCGACGACGCCCGTCGCGAGCGGCTCCTGCGCGAGGGTCGCGCGCTTGCGCGTCTGGCCCACCCGAACGTCGTGGTCGTGTACGAGGTGGGGACGGTGGGGAGCCGGGTCTTCATCGCCATGGAGTACGTCGATGGGCAGTCCCTCTCCGCCTGGCTGAAGGAACGGCCACGAGGCTGGCGGGAGATTCTCCAGGCGTTCCTCGCGGCGGGTGAGGGCCTGGCCGCAGCGCACGCGCGCAGCCTGGTCCATCGCGACTTCAAGCCCGACAACGTCTTCGTTTCGCGAGAGGGGCTGGTCCGGGTCGGCGATTTCGGGCTGGCGCGGCTCGAAGGCGGCGAGGCGATGCCGGTCCCCGAGCGCCCCTCCGATGCACCAAGCGCGGCGCCGAGCGATCTGACCCGGAGCGGCGCGGTGACAGGGACGCCGCTCTACATGGCGCCCGAGCAGCTCACCGGGGCGGGCGCGGACGCGCGGACGGACCAGTTCGCCTTCAGCGTCGCGCTGTACGAGGCGCTCTTCGGCGTTCACCCGTTCCGCGCACAGACGATGGAGGGCCTTCTCGAGCGTGTGATGCAAGGCGACGTGGAGGCTTCTCCGGCCGGGTCGTGGGCGCCGTCTTGGGTTCGGCGGGTGGTGCTTCGCGGGATGAGCGCTGCGCCCGAGCAGCGCTATCCGTCCGTGATCGCGATGCTGGATGACTTGCGGCGCGACCCTGCAGCTCGGCGGCGAAGGGTGGCGTTGGCGGTGGGGGTGGCGCTCCTGGCTGCCGGCGCCATCGCCGGTGTCCAGCAGGTCATGGCGGGGCGCGCCCGCCTGTGCCACGGCGAGCCCATGCGTGGCTGGGAGCCGCGCATCGCCCAGGCCGTTCGCGAGAGCTTCGCCGCATCCGGGCTCGCCTTCCAGGCCGACGTGTTCCGGGCCGTCGATGCCGCGCTCGTCGCCTTCACCGAGAGGTGGGCC
>JACRCT010001183.1 GCA_016218885.1 Deltaproteobacteria bacterium
GAGCCGGGACCCCTCTAAGGCGCCCATCAGTCCCAAGCAGACCCCGACGCAGGCTAGCCAAGTCGTGCCCAGGAGCAGCACCCGGGAAAGAGAGCCCAAGTCGCGACGGACTATGTCCATGGGCGGTACGTGCAGCTCTCGGGCGATCTCCACGAACTCGTCGGACCACGGGTACCTGCGCTGCATCTGCTGGATGTTCTCCAGAGCGAGCTCGGGCTTGCCGAGGACGGAGAGGGAATGGATGCGGCTGGCCCACACCGGAGCGGTCAGCTCGTCCCGATGCTCGGGGACCTCAGGCACCTCAGCCCCTTCGCGCGCGGCGATCGACGACAGCGCCTTCTCCACCTCGTCCAGCCCGCTGGGCCGCCGCTCCGGGTTGGAGTCGATCAACCTTCCGATCAGGCCGGCGAGGGCTCTCTCGCCGTTCGTCTTGGGCTCGAATGCGGGCACGACCGCCGGGCCGGGAACCGCACCGGAAGGCAGGTTCGTCCTCCAGGCGTCGTGTGCAAAGCGGCCGACCAGGCATTCGAGGAGAACCATTCCCAGTGCGTGTAGGTCCGACCGCAGGTCACCCGGGCAGCCCGCCATCTGCTCCGGGGACGCATAGGGCAGCGTCCCGCAAGCTCCCTCCGCTGCGACCGTGGTGCCCTCGATCACGCGCGGTGCCCCCTGCTCGGTCCAGGCCTGCAGGACCTCCTTCGGGACGTGACCGATGCCGAAGTCGGCGAGCGCTGACTGCCCGTTGTCCCGGACCATGATGTTGTCGGGCTTGATGTCGCGATGGACCAGGTCCGGGAAGACCGACCGGGCATGTCGCAGCGCACGGGCGATATCGATGCCCACTCGGAGTGCCTGCTCCAGGGACATCTTTCCGCGCTCTTCGAGCACGCGGCTCAGCGTGCGAGGCCTACCATCCAGCTCCCCCACGAACTCCATGAAGAGGAAGCGGCAGTCGTCCTCGGTGTGTACGAGGTCGGCGCGGACGATGTTCGGATGATTTCCGAGCCCAATCCAAAGGCGGGCCTCGCGGCTGAACCAGTCAGGGGCCGCTCTGGGGGTCTTGGCCGCGACGAGGCGCCCGCCCTCGGAATCCCGACACACGAACACCGAGGCCATGCCGCCGTCGTGCCGTGACAGGACCTCGAACCGCTCCGCGATCCGCATGTCGCCCTCCGCGTGCCGCAGACTTCGCCAATGGTTTGTGCGCGCCAGGGCCGATTTCGAACACTGCCGGGGCATCCTATCCGGTCTTTCTCATCTTCTTGCTCGCGGTGCTTGGCCGCGCCGCCCTCTCCGAGCCCGAGCTCGGCGGTGTCGTCGGCGGGGATGCCGGGCTCGATGGCGTGGGTGGCGAGGCCGTCGGCGAAAGGAGCACCACCAGTCGGGGATCTTGAGTGTGCTGCGCAGCTCGCGCGGAAAGCAGCTCTTCTTGGTCAGTGGCGCGGGGGCGGGCCTCGTCGGGGATGGCGGGCTTCGCTACGACTCGAGGAGGTGTCAGTAATGGTCGGGCGTGAGGTTCTCGACCACCGTCCGGCGATCGTCGGGGCTAATCACCAACCGGTACTCCGCGAGCCGCCCATCCCCGTCGATGTCTCCTCGGGCAGTGGCGACGGCGGTCCGTGGTCCAGTCAGGGTGACTCGATACTGGAAGAAGACGCGTCCTTCTGGCTTCCACTCCAAGGCTTGGAAGCCCGGGTCGGGAACGAATTCCACCTTCTGGGCCGGCTCTCCCAAGCGAGTGCCGGAGGGCACGGCGCCGGGAACCGGCCCTGCGGGAAGGAGGGTCCCGTGCTCGTCGAACCAGGAGAGCTCGAAGCTGCGGATGCCCTGCAGATTGAAACGCGCCTCCGCGGACTTGGCGCGCAGCCCGTCCGTCATGAAGTTGGGAAGGGCGATGGCCCCCAGGACGCAGGGCACCGCCAGCCCGGCGCAGATGGCCAGGATGAGCCGCCAGCGGCCCCAACGGAGTCGGAACTGGGGGCAATTGAGGGGCATGTCCTCTCCTTTGGATGGGAGTCTGCGGCGTTCTCGCTCTTGAGGACAAGCCTCCCTCACGCAGCGGAGGGCCGGGCCACTTCACACTCTTGGCCATGAGCTGCGGCGCATAGCGCTTGTCGGTGTCTTCCAGTTCCGGCGACTCACCCGTGCCGCCAATCCCAATGGATAAAGGCCGTATCCAAGTGGCTTGGGCTGCGACCCTTCCGCCCTGGAGGACCAGCAGCAAATCCACACTCTTGCGCCACGCGGGGTCCGCTCGAGTCGCGTGGCACGACAGCTGCTCATGTGTCTGTCCGTCCCAACGAATCGTCGAGGCTCTCCCTCGACTACCGGGACGAAGGCAGGTGCGTCATGGCGAACAAGAGCCTCTTCCAGACTCTGGCCGGCAAGCTGCTGCCGAAGACCGACGCCGTGAACCACGAGCGCTGCCGCGCCTACCTGTTCACCCCGAAGCACGCCCTGGCCCAGTACGCGGCGACCGGCTGCCTGAACCACACCTTCTACGCCGGCGCCGACGAGCAGCTCGCCAAGGTGCTCGAGCTGGCGAGCCAGGTCGACGCGGCCTTCGTCGCCAAGACCGCCATCTGGGCGCGGGAGCAGGGCTTCATGAAGGACATGCCGGCGGTGCTGCTGGCCGCGCTGTCCGTGCTCGACGGCGAGCGGATGGCCAAGGCATTCCCGCGCGTCGTCGACAACGGCAGGATGCTGCGTAGCTTCGTGCAGGTCCTGCGCTCCGGCCAGGTTGCCCGCAAGTCGCTCGGCACCCGTCCGAAGAAGCTCGTGCAGCAGTACCTGGCCTCGCGCACCGACGCGCAGCTGGTAAAGGACTCGGTCGGCAACGCTCCATCGCTCGCCGACATCGTGAAGATGGTCCACCCGAAGCCTTCGACCGAGTCGCGCCGCGCCTTCTATGGCTGGCTGCTCGGCAAGGCGCACGACGAGGCCGCGCTGCCGCAGCTGGTGAAGGACTTCGAGGCGTTCAAGGCGAAGAAGGAGTCCGAGGTCCCGGACGTGCCGTTCCAGATGCTCACCGCGCTGGACCTCGGGAAGGCGGAGTGGACGGCCATCGCCAAGAAGGCGCCGTGGCAGATGACGCGCATGAACCTGAACACCTTCGCGCGCCACGGCGTGTACGACGACGCCTTCCTGGTCAACACCATCGCCAACCGCCTCAAGGACGAGAGCCTGATCCGCAAGGCGCGCGCGTTCCCGTACCAGCTGCTCGCCGCGTACAAGGCCGCGGGTGCGGAAGTGCCGGCGAAGATCCGTGACGCGCTGCACGACGCCATGGAGATCGCGACCTGGAACGTCCCGGCGATTGACGGGAAGGTCTACGTCTGCCCGGACGTCTCGGGCTCGATGCGCTCCCCCGTCACCGGCCTCCGCGCCGGTGCGACCACGGCCATCCAGTGCGTGGACGTGGCGGCACTCGTGGCGGCCTCCGTGCTGCGCAAGAACCCGGATGCCGAGGTGCTGCCGTTCGAGCACCAGGTGGTCAACGTCGACCTCTCGGCCCGCGACAGCGTCATGACCAACGCCCAGAAGCTGGCGGCGGTAGGCGGCGGCGGCACCAGCTGCAGTGCTCCGCTCGCTCGCCTGAACGCGAAGCGCGCCAAGGGCGACCTGGTGATCTTCGTGTCCGACAACGAGAGCTGGGTCGACGCGCGGGCCGGCCGAGGCACCGCGACGATGGTCGAGTGGGAGGCGTTCAAGCAACGCAACCCGAGCGCCAAGCTCGTCTGCATCGACCTGCAGCCCTATGGCACCACGCAGGCGGCGGAGCGCGCCGACATCCTCAACGTCGGCGGCTTCTCGGACCACGTGTTCGAGCTCGTTGCCACCTTCGCCACGGGCGGCCTGGACGCGGCGCACTGGGTGGAGGTCATCGAGAAGGTGAAGCTCGAGTAGCAGCAGGCCTCCGTGCCTGACCACCCCATCCTCTGCCGGCGACACCGTTTGCCGGCGGAGCGGTCTCAAAGGTTTGGCCGAATGCAGCCGGGACTACATCTCAAAATGTCTCGTCTCGGCGATGTCCTCGTCGGCCAATTCAAAAGCTCGGGCGAATGCCTGGCGGGACTACATCCAAGGGCGATTCGTGTCTCGCTGATGTCCTCGTCGCCCGAGCCTCTTTGAATCATCAGAACCCGGCCTCGCGCCGGTCGTGCCCTCATAGCTCAATGGTTAGAGCGCCGAAAAACGTGTCTCTGCGATCCTCGTCGGGCGACCGAATGCAGCAGGGACTACATCCCTTCGGAGGCGGAGGTTGCAGGTTCGAATCCTGCTGAGGGTAAGTCGTTGGCGTCGGAGTGAGGTCCCTTACTTGATCTTGTCGGGGCTGGCTTGCCTGGAGCCGCCGCACAGCGCCACTCCGCCCGCTGCGGGCGTCAGAGTTCGTGCAGGGTCTGCCACGGGACTTGGGAATCCGGTCACCCCGAGCGGAGCGCCCGCAGCTTTATCGCGGGCGCGGAGTCGAGGGGCCCTCGACTTCGGCCTCTCCCGAGCTTGCCGAGGGGTCGGCCTCCGCTCGGGCTGACCGGATCCCAAATTCGACTGCAGACAGGCACCCTGAGAGACATCGGGCACTTGCAGCGAACGCTGCGTATTCCCGCATGAGCTCTGGGGCGTCGCCGTGGGGGGGGCCTGTCCGGTCTTCCTCTTCTTGATCCCGCGCGGCTTGGCCGGCTTGCCCTTTCCGAGTCTGTGGAGCGTGCTCGCGATCTCGTCGACGGGCGGGGCTCTTCGAGCTGGACCGCCCGCCGCGGTCTAGCTTGGGCTAGTCTGCGAGAAAGCATTGACCGCGGAGCTGCCCGAAGGGTGGCTTCCACTGCTCACTGGAGGGGACATGCCCAAGAACCGCATCGGCTCCGCACCCAAGCCGTCCAATGCCGCATTGGCAGAACCCACGTCCAAGCCCTCGGCCAACACGGTATCGCCAGCAACCCACGCTCCGCCGACGGCGGCCAAAGCGGCGCTCAGCCCTGCGCAGAGCCCGGACAGCTTCGTGTACGTGAGCGGGTCGACGGTCACGCCGACCGACACCAAGCACGAGGAGGCCTTCTGGTTCGCGCCCCACGTCTACATGCGGATGGTCGGTCCGATGGGCCGCCGGGGCCCCATCGGCATGTATGGGCCGCTCGGCACTGCGGGGCCGGTCGGCAGCTGGGCCTGGAATCCGTCGCGCTACATCACGGGGACCCTCGGCTGGGAGGACCCTCAGAAGGCGCTCACCAAGGACGGCGGCCCCTTGAGCAAGGACGGCCCGCTCGGCGAGCACGGTCCGCTCGGCGAGATGATGGACGCGACCGTGAGCAACCCCTACCAGCCTGGCGGGATGTACGCGGTGCTCGGGCCCTGGGGAGTGCTCGGCGCGCTCGGGCCATTGGGACCGCTCGGCCCGGTCGGCGCCCACGGGTTCAGCAGCACCAAGCAGGGCGACTACGTGGACAAGGACGGGAACGTCCAGCGCACCATCCGCACCCAGTGGAGCCTGACCGAGGCCAAGGACTGGGATCTGGTGGAGGACTACTCCGAGAAGCGAGCCCGCGAGCTGCCGGACAACGACACCTCGTTCCTGGTCGAAGGGTCGATCGCGCGGACCGAGCTCTCCGACACCTACCGCTTCCGCTCCAAGGTCGACCAGTACGTCTCCGTCCTGGTGTTGCCCGAGCTGGCCACGGCGGCGTGCTTCCCGCACCTGCGGTTCCGGGGAGCCGAGGAGGCGGCGCAGAAGGCCATGGCGAACCCGTTTGCCGCGGCGCAGGAGATGTGGACCGCCGGTCTGAAGGCCTACGACGACTTCGACGTGGAGATCCTCAACGGCGAGGGCAAGGTGGTCGCTCGCTCGAACCTGCTGGGCGGCGCCGACTGGATCCACATCAAGGTGCCGGCAGACACCGAGCTCCAGGCGCGCGTGAAGCTGCGCAACAGCCTGCACCCGAGCGACAAGCCCTACCGCCTCTTCGTGGTCGGCTCGAACAGCGCGACGGTCGATCCCGCCGCGCTTCCCACGCCCTGGGAGGTCATCGACAAGAAGACCGAGTGACAAGCTTGTTACTGCACGAGAACCAGCAGGCGAAGGCAGGCGGCCACGCAAACAAGGGACCGCCCATGCAAGCTCCCCCCGGGCACCTCTAGATGCCCAAGGGTGGCCGACCTGGCAAGCAGCCCCCGGCGATGCCGCCGCCTGCTCGGGGAAGGGCTGGGCATTGGCGAGCCTCTCGCCAGGTCCGCCAGGCACCGCGCCCGCGAGCAGGAACAGCTGCACCCTCAGGACCCCTCGGTCGGATCCCCATGGGCTTTAGCTCGCCGCGGGGCCACCCATCCGGAATGACGCTGGAGATGCCGTGCTCGCCATTGACTTCCCGTTGTTGCCCTGGAGAAACTCGCAATGAGGTTCGACGCAAGGAGCTGGGCATGAGGGGACGCCTCTTGGCGGTGCTTCTAGTCATCGTTACGAGCAGCGCTGGGGGCTGTCTGACTGGCGAAGACGACCGGTCAGCCCGGGACGCTCGCGACCTGTTGCGCGCCATCGGCTCGCAGTTTCAGCGGGTGGCCCCTGGGGGCGGAGCGCTTCTGCAGGAGGAGCCAAGGCGGCAGCCGTTCTTCGCCGAGCCGTGGCCGGCCAGGTTCGACACGAGCGCCGACGGGATGCTGAGTGCGAAGACCGAGGACGAGGCGGAGGCGGAGGGCGCCTCTGCGCCGCTCTCCCGCTTCCGCCGTGACTGGCTTGCCATCCGCCTGCCGGCCGGCGCGGGCGGCGAGCTGCGCGTCGACGTGCAAGGGACCTGGCTGAAGGAGCGCCTCGTCGGCGCATCGGATTTCTCGCGGGCGGAGGTCGTCGACGGCCGGGTGGTCTACGCCGGTGCAAAGGTGGGAGTCGACAGAATCTACGAGGTCTCCTCTGAGCGAGTGGAGGAGTATCTGCGCCTCGCAGATGCGCAGGCGGCACACCAGCTCACGTACGAGGTCGAGGTTGGACCGGGCATCGCGGACCTCGTTGCCGATGGGAGCGGCTTCGGTCTGGTGGCGGTGGATGGGGACGGAAGGCCGGTGGTCAAGGCGCCCCAGCCGTTGGGGATCGACGCGCAGGGAGAATCGGTTCAGGGGCGGCTCCTGGCAACGAGGACTGGGGAGCATCGCTTCCTCGTACGCCTGATCATCGACAGCGCCACGACGCGATTCCCGGTGCTGCTCGATCCCGGGTGGGTGTCCACAGGCTCGATGGGCACCGCGCGCTGCCGCCACACGGCGACCCTCTTGTCGAACGGCAAAGTGCTCGTCGCCGGCGGGCAGAACAGCTCCGGCACCCTGAATAGTGCCGAGCTCTACGACCCGGCGCTCGGCACGTGGTCTGCGACGGGCTCGCTTGGGTTGGCGCGGAGCCTTCACACGGCGACCCTGATGGCGAACGGCGCCGTGCTTGTCGCCGGCGGATGGTCTGGCAGCAGCTGGCGGGCCAGCGCGGAGATCTACGACCCGGCGCTCGGCGTGTGGTCCTTCACCGACCCGCTGATCCGGGCGCGCTACGGGCACACGGCGACGCTGTTGCGCAATGGCACCGTCCTCCTCGCCGGCGGAGTGGAGGTCGGCGGCTACAACACCGCCGAGCTCTTCAACCCGGCGGTCGGCACGTGGTCGAGAACCGGCCCGCCGAGGACTGGGCAGACCTCGGCAACGGCGACGCTGCTGCCGAATGGAAAGGTGATTCTCCTCTGCGGAACGAGCTCCGGCGCGAGCGGGCAGATCTACGACCCAGCGCTGAATACGTGGAGCTTCTCGAGCGCTACCACGCGTCAAACCCGCGTGAACCACACCGCCACGATGTTGCCGGGCGGCAAGGTGCTCCTCGTCGGCGGCCGCAATTCGGCCCTGGGCGTCCTGGACTCCGCAGAGCTCTACGACCCGGCGACCGGCGGATCGTCCACCTCGACCGGTGCCCTGAACTACGCGCGGCAAGGGCACACGGCGACGCTGTTGCCAAACGGCAAGGTGCTCGTCTCCGGCGGCTGGTCTGGCAGCAGCTCGCGGGCCAGCGTTGAGATCTACGACCCTGCGCTCGGCACGTGGGCAACCACCAGCTCGCTGGCCGGTGCGCGATATGAGCAAACGGCGACGCTGTTGCCCAACGGCGAGGTGCTCGTCGCCGGCGGAAGGGACTTCACCACCTATCGGCCAAGCGCCGAGCTCTACGCCTCCGCGCTCGGCTCGTGGTCCAGCACCGGCGCTCTGACCAGCGCGCGGGACTCGCATTCGGCGACGCTCTTGCCGAACGGCTTGGTGCTCGTCGCCGGCGGGTCGGCTGGCAGCTCCCCGCGAAGGAGCGCTCTTCTCTTCGACCCGGCGCAAGGCTCCTTCTCCTCGACCGGCTCCATGGCTACCTCGAGAGAGCTGCATACGGCCACGCTGTTGCCCAACGGCTCGGTGCTCGTCGCCGGCGGCGCCGGCGCCCCCGACCCTGTGAGCGGCGCGGAGATCTACGACCCGGCGCTCGGCGCCTGGTCTGCCACTGGCCCATTGAGCGTCGCGCGACAGAGTCACACGGCGACGCTCCTGCCCATCGGCACGGTGCTCGTCGCCGGCGGGAGGAGCGGCAGTACCGCGACGAGCAGCGCCGAGCTCTACCGCCCGGGGCTCGGCACGTGGGCAAGCACCGGCTCGTCGGGTGCCGCGCGACAGAATCACACGGCGACGCTCTTGCCGAACGGCAAGGTGCTCGTCGCTGGCGGCACCGGCGGCGGGTCCCTGAACAGCAGCGAGCTCTACGACCCGGCGCGGGACACGTGGTCTGCCGCTGGCTCGCTGAGCGCCGCGCGCTACGCGCACACGGCGACGCTCTTGCCGAACGGGAAGGTGCTCGTCGCTGGCGGAATCACCGCAAACGCTCCCATCGCCAGCGCCGAGCTCTACGACGAGGGGCGTGGGGCCGATGCGAGCTGGGCGCCAACCCTCCCAGCCCTGGCGGCGGCCCGGCCCGGCGCGAACCTCTCGGTGACCGGATGCGCCAGGCTCACTGGCTACACGTGGATCGAGGGGTCGAACGGGGCGAACCAGTCCTCGCCGGCAAACAACCCGGTGCTCCAGCTGCTCCGCCTCGACAGTGGGGAGCTGACCGTTGCCCCGGCGACGGGTTGGACCTCCACGACAGCGACCTTCGCGCTTCCGAGCACGCTGCAGCGCGGGCTCTATCTCGCGTGGGTCGCGGTGAACGGCATCCCCTCAAAGGGCCAGGTGCTCCTGATTGCGCCTTGCGGAACGACCGAGGACTCCTCGCCGGCGGCGTGCGGCTCGGACTGCGCCGCCTGCCAAGGCACGAACACCTCCACCAACTTCTGCGGCAACTACACGCAGCTCGCGAGGTTGGCTTGTTCGATGACGTGCGTTGCGGGCTGCCTGAACCTCGACGGCGACAACTCCAACGGCTGCGAGGTGACCTGCAACACGCTGGCTCGATGCGGCACGGACTGCGCCGCCTGCCCGAGCCCTCCGGCGCACGCGACCGAGTCGTGCGGCGGGAACAGCGCGCCGTCCTCAGTCGAGTGCTCCTGGAGCTGCAACACCGGCTTCGACTCGGCGACCAACTGCAGCTCCTGCGCGAGCAACTACTACAGCTACCCGACGTGCCGCTATTGCCTGGCGTCGTCGACCTGCAACGGACATGGCACCTGCGACTTGACCGGGGGCTGCGCCTGCAATACCGGGTTCACGCTTGCGGGCTGCAGCCAATGCGCCACCAACTACTATGGTTACCCGGTCTGCAAATACTGCCTCGCGTCCAGCTGCGCTCCGCCGGACCAGTGCCATCAGGCGGCGACCTGCGACGGCAGCGGCAACTGCTCGTACGCCAACAAGCCGAACAACACGTCCTGCAACGATGGCAATGCATGCACGAGGACCGACGCGTGCACGAGCGGCACCTGCGCTGGTACGAGCTACACATGCGCCGCACCCGACCAGTGCCACCAAGCAGGGACCTGCAACGGCGACGGAACATGCACGTTCGTCCAGAAGAGCGACGGCACCGCGTGCAACGACGCCAGGGCGTGCACGAGGAATGACGAGTGCACGAACGGCGCGTGCGCGGGCACGAGCTACTCCTGTGCAGCGCCCGATTCGTGCCACCAGGCTGGATTCTGCAATGGCGATGGGACGTGCAGCTACGCCCCGAAGAGCGACGGCATCTCGTGCGACGACGGGAATCCTTGCACGCAGAACGACACGTGCTCCAGCGGGACCTGTACGGGCGCGAGCTACACGTGCGCCGCGGCTGACCAATGCCACCAGGCGGGCAGCTGCAACGGCGACGGAACATGCAGCTTCGTCGTGAAGAGCGACGGCACCGCGTGCGACGACCAAATTCTGTGCACGCAGAATGACGCGTGCTCCAGCGGGATCTGTACGGGCGCGAGCTACACGTGCTCCGCGGCTGACCAATGCCACCAGACGGGCACCTGCAACGGCGACGGGACGTGCAGCTACGCCGCGAAGAGCGACGGCGCCGCGTGCGACGATGGAAATGCGTGCTCGAGGAACGACGTGTGCACGAGCGGCATTTGCGCGGGCATAGGCTTCGCCTGCGCTGCGCCTGACCAGTGCGAGCTGCCTGGGATCTGCGGAGGCGATCTCGGGTGCATCTACTCCAACAAGGCCGACGGCACGGCATGCGACGACGCCAATCCCTGCACCCAAACCGACGCTTGCCAGGAGGGCCTGTGCGCAGGCTCGGACCCAGTCGTGTGTGTGGCTTCGGACGACTGCCACCTCGCCGGCACATGCGACCCATTGACCGGGACATGCACGGACCCGGTCGCTCCAGAAGGAATCTCTTGCCCGCAAGGGATTTGCCTCGGTGGCGTCTGTGGCCCGGCGCCGGCGGATGCTGGCACTGGGTGGGACGCGTCCGTCGTCGCCAAGGACGCCACATCGGGCGAGGACGATGCCTCTGCACCTGATGCTGCGACGCCACCCGCCGACGCCTCGATCGAGCAGGCAGATGCCGGCGCCAGCAAGACCGACGCCTCGACTGAACCCGTCGACGGCGCGCTCACGGAGTGGGCTGACGCTGTTGGAGCGGGGCCAGATTCATCCGCCATGGCAGCGATAGACGCGAGCGGCCAGGCACCCGACGGGGACCAGATTCAAGAGGCGGACGCCGGTCGGCTCGGGATGTCGCAGGGATGCGGATGCGGCTCTTCCGGTTCTGGGCCGACGCTCGCGAGCTTGCTCTGTATGGCGGTCGCGGTCCTTGCGAGAGCCCGAGCGCGCCGACGACCTTAGGCCTCGCACGGAAATAACTGCTCCATCTCGGCGCCGATCCATCCCGCCTGGCTTCGTTGCATCGTCGGTTACAGACCCTCTGGTATGCGCCCTCCTCGCGCCTCGCCATGCGGGCGCCTCGTCGCCGAGAGTTGGC
>JACRCT010001162.1 GCA_016218885.1 Deltaproteobacteria bacterium
ACAGGGTGGAGGATTCGCACTCGGAGGAAGAAGTGCGCCGCCGGCGAGACGTCCTGCCGCCAGCCCTCCGCGAGGCTGCTCGCCGGGAAGAGGGTGTCGCCCAGCGCCGTGATGGCCCCGCTCGCGCCGAGGGCCAGCATCCCCAGCAAGCCGACGAGCAGCACCAACCCCAGCCCCCCCTGCCCTCGCAGCTTGAAGTCCGCTCCCCCCGAGGCCCACCACGCGGTCAGCGCGAACGCAGCGAGTAGAAGAAGCGTGTTCACGAGGTGGATGGGCATCACCACCCCGCGCGCGAGCGAGGTGTCCTTGGCCACCAGCCCGAAGAGCACCAGCCCCGCACCGAGCAGCGCCTCGAGCGCCATGAAGCCGCCGGAGAGCACCGCGCCGCGCCGCGCGGGGTGGCCCTTGGGGAAGAAGCGGAAGGCCCCGGCCACCAGCGCCACCGTCAAGAGCAGCGCCAGGCCGCTGCTGAGGCGATGGGAGTACTCCACCATCGTCTCCAACGAGGGGCTGCGCGGCACCACCGCCCCCTGGCACGTCGGCCAGTGTTGCCCACACCCCGCGCCGGAGCCCGTCGCGCGCACGTACGCGCCCCAGGAGATGACGGCGAGGTTGTAGGCGAGGACGCCCCAGGCAAATCGCGAATAGGAACGCATGGCTCCCCTTCTACAGTCCCCCACGCCCCATCCGCCATGCCCTGCCTGGAGGCGCAGGCTCGGCGCTCAGAGCTGAACCTTGCGCGGCGGCACGATGGAGTTGGCCAGGATGAGCCCGGCCGCCATGCCGACCAGCACCAGGATCATCGAGAAGGCGGTGGCCAGCCCGGCCACGACGTCCTGAGCCATCATCGACTCCAGGCTGCGGAAGCCGACCGATCCCGGGACCAGCACCATCACTCCCGGGACGGTGGTGATGGCGGTGGGGCGGTTGAGCGCGCGGGCGATGGCGTTGCTGACGACCCCCAGCGCCAGCGCACCGACGAACGCGCCCAGCTCGGGCCCGAGCCAGCGCGCCCCGAGGCGCCCGCCTCCATAGGCCAGCACCGCGGCGAGGAGGATCCACCCCACGTCGCGCAGGCGCGCCCGGAACAGCACGGCCAGCGAGAGGGTGATGACGATGAGCGTCGGCACCGTCGTCCATGCCGGCAGCTGGATCAGCTCGACGACCGGCGGGGCCTTGGGGAGCAACACGTCGACCCGGCGGCCGAGCGCGACACCGAAGGCCAGCTGCAGGAAGACCATCGCCGCGCCGGTCATCCGCGAGGTGCCGGACATGAGATTGCGGGTCGCGAGCTCGGTCATCGCCAGGGTGAGCGTCAAGCCGGGCAGCAGGTACACCAGAGCCGCCAGGGTCGTGACCTCGGTGGAGAAGTGGCCCAGCACCCTCGTGAGCACGACCGAGGCGGCCGAGGCGATGAAGGCCCCGGTGGGCTCGAAGCCGCGGGCCAGCCCCGGGATCTTGCCGGCGAGCAGCGCGAGCACGCCGATCACCAGCCCTATCCCGAAGGAGACGGCCACCTCCTTGAGCCCGCCGCCGAACAGGTCGGCCCCGGCAGCCGCCGAGAGCCCATAGCAGGCCACGGTGATGAGCGGCCCATAGGTCGGCGGCCGGGCGAGGATGGCCCCGATGGCCTGGGCGCCCTCACCAGGGCTCATCCGGCGCTCGATGACGGCGTTGGCCACCTCGTCGAGCCGCGAGGTCCGGTCCAGGTCCACCCCGCCGGGCTCGACGCGGATGATGGTCGTCCGCAGCGCCTCGGGCGGGCCGAAGGAGGCGTTGATGGAGGTGGGGGTGGAGACGAAGCGCGCCACCAGGCCGAGCTGCGCGGAGACGAGCGTCATCACCTCCTCGAGCCGGTGGGCCGGGGTGCCGTAGCAGTGCAGCGCGCGGCCCAGCTCGAGGGTGAAGCGGACGCTGGCCTCGTACGAGTCGGCGGCGCCCGGACCAGCGCGGTCGTGGGCGGGCGCGCGATCGGCGATGACGGCGGAAGGATCGGCAGCTGGCATGGGGTCCTAGAGCACCGAACCGGACCCTACGCGCGACGCTCGAGCACCGAGAGCGCCACCAGCCCGTAGAGGAAGCCGTGGACCACGGCTTCGGGGCGACCGGCGATGGCGACCAGCTCGGCCACGGTGCGGGTGCCGTCTGCACGAGGCAAGAGCTCGGCCTCCCACCTCTCGAGGTCGACGTCGCTGAGCGCGTAGGCGGGCTGCAGCGACGGCAGGACCCGGTCCTCGGGAGCGAGGAGCCGGCGCAGCCGCTCGGGCTTATAGAGCTTCTTGATGCCGCGCATGATCAGGTTTGCCGGGTGGGCGTCGAGCTTGATGGACTCGCCCTGAGCGCTGTGCTTGAAGGCCAGCTCGTAGACGCCCTCTTCCCATCCGAAGAGGCTGTAGATGATGCTCTTGACCTGCTGGCCGACGTAGTAGAGGCGCTCGGTCTCCTTGAGCAGCCCCATCTCCACCAGCACATCCCCGGTCCGGCGCTTGGAGGCCGCAGCGGCGGCGGCGGCCTGCTTGAGCTGCCCCTCGTTGATCTTGCCGACACGCACCAGGAACTGGCCGAAGCGGTCGGTGACGAGGTTGGACTGCGCGAAGACAGGCTGGCCCTTCTCGAAGTAGACGACCTTCTTCACCTTGCCGCGATGCACGCCCAGCTCGCCGGTCTCCTGCGACTGGTAGAAGGCGTTGATCAGCTGCGGCAGGTTGTCGCGCAGCTCGCCGCGGCGAATGCCCCGCTCGGCCTCGGTGATGGGGGCGGGGCCCGTGGGATAGCTCGCCGGCGGGGGCCGCACGAGTACGGGAGCCTTGCTGGCGCCGGCCGTGAGCTTGGCGCCCCGCAGCTCGGCGCTGATGTTGTCGCCGCCGGAGATACGCACCACCCCGGTGAGCTCCATCGGGTCCTGCTGGCGCTCGTCCTCGACGTCGATGTCCAGCTCGACCTCGAAGCTGTCGACCCCGACCTCTTGCTGAGGGTTGGGCTTGACCACGCTCTTGGCGGTCTCGAGGAGCTTGTTGGCCTCGAAGGGCTTCTCGAAGTAGCCCACCGCGCCGTACTTGGTCTTGGCCTCGCCAGCGTGCTTGCCGCCCTTGAAGACGCCGGTGAGGAAGATGACGGGGATCGTCGACTCGCGGCGGATGGCGTCGGCGAGGTGGTAGCCCATCATGTCCGGCAGGAGGATGTCGATGACCGCCAGCTGGGGCCTGTCGGCCTTCGCCAGATCGAGCGCAGCCTTGCCCTTGCTGGCCTGAACGACCTGATACCCGGCGTCAGTGAAGAGCCGGGCCAGGAGGTTCAGCAGCTCCTGATTGTCGTCGACGATGAGGACTTTGGGCGACGGCATGGGGGTGGCGACGATAGCACGCGAGGGGGGCCAGTCAAACGCGCTGACCGACCTTCGTACCCCCTTCGCGCTTCCGAGATGGCGATTCCCTTGCACTCCCGAAGCTGGTAGCAGTCCGGCCATGCTCCGCGCGCTGCTCCGCGGGGGGGATGCCAGGGGTGCCCTCTTCGCCGCAGGCGCCCTCTTCGGCCTGATGGGGCCCCTCGCTCGGCTGGCATGCATCTCGGGCCGTGGCTTCAGCGCGCCACAGCTGGCCACGGTGCGCTTCGGTATCGGAGCGCTGGGCTGCCTAGCCCTGTTCGCCGCGCGGCCCGGGCTGTTTCGCCCCGTCCAGCACCGCCTCCTGCTGACCCGCGGCGCGCTCGGCGGGCTGGCGGCCCTGCTCTACTTCGTCGCCTTGGCGCTCATCCCCGCCGGCAAGGCGACGCTGCTCAACAGCGCCCACCCCATCTTCGCGACCCTCATCGCCTCCTTCACGCTGGGCGAGCGGCCAACCCTTTCGCTGGGCATGGCCCTGGCCATCGCCACCGCCGGCGTTCTCTGCGTCCTGGGCGGAAGCCCGGACGGCGTTGCCATCGAGCTCGGATGGGGCGAGACGGCGGGGATCGCCTCCGCGGTGCTGGGAGGCGGAGCCGTGGCTTCCATCCGTGCCCTGCGGTCCACCGACAACGCCCCCACCATCTTCTTCGCCTTCTGCCTGGGGGGCTTCATCCTCTCTGCGCCGTTCTCCTTCCAGGCGTGGCCGGCTGATCCCTACGTCTGGATGCTGGCGCTGGCGGTGGGACTGGTGAGCATCGCCGCTCAGCTCCTGATGACCCACGCGCTCGGCGAGCTGACGGTGCCCGAGGCCTCGGTGTGGCAGCAGCTGACTCCGGTGGCGAGCTACCTGTGGGCGATGGTGCTGCTGGACGAGGGCGTGACCCGGCTGGGCGCCTTCGGAGTAGCGCTGGGAGTGGTGGGCATCGGCTGGGGCGCGGCGCTGGCCGGCGGGCGAAGGATCGGGGGCGGCAGATGGGGCCAGGTTCCGAATTCGAAAACTCGCTGACGCGCAGACCCGGAAACGACGATGAGCGCTGTGCTCGCTCCAGACCTCGCAAGGGTCAGTTCTGCATGCGACGGGGAGAGGATCCCCGCGGGGCACGCGGGGATCCATTTCTTCGAGTCGCGGCTCTGCGCGGGCCAAGGCACTGCAGTAGATTGCCGCCGCGCTGGCGCAGGCCAGGAATCAGCTTAGCGTCAACCGCATCCCTGTCCTGTTCCGACGCCGGAAACGGGATCAGATCTTCACGTCCACCTGGTAGGTGCCGTCGCCTGAGATGGCCGTCCCGCGAATGGTCGTGGTGCCGGCCTTGCGTTGGACCTTGCCCGCCGTGTCGGCCTCGAGCTCGCCGGCGAGGTTCAGGTTCAGCTCGACGGCTCCGCTCAGGTCTCCCGTCATCGAGAACTTGCCCGCGAGCGTCCCCGTGAACGTGCCGCTGGGGATGTTCCGCAGCGAGAGGGTCAGAGCCGGCTGGAGGTCGGTCGAGGCATCGGTGGCATAGGTGATAGCGATCGATTCCTCCTCGTCCGCGAGGATCACTCGCCCATCGGAGTAGCCGACCATCCCTACCTTCAGCCGCATCCCCTTGTTGTCGGAGGAGCCCTGATCGACCTGGCCGGTGATCGTGATCGTCCCGGACAGATCGCCGGCGGCGGTCTGGGGCGAGATGTTGGCGCTCGAGGCGGCGTTGAACCCGGCGAAGCCGAGCTGGAGAGCCTTGCTCACCGACTTGTCCAAGCCGAGGTAGGCGCGGCGCGCTGCCTCGTCCGAGCTGACCTCGTCACTGGAGCAGGCGATCAGACCGAAAGCGGAGAAGAGCACCACGAGAGACCCGACCAGCCGAATTGGATTTGTCATGCCGCACATCCTAGCGCGGCCGATGCTGCTGGCGAGAATCGGGAAGCGGCCCGCCGACGGTCTGATGGGCCGTAGCGCCTGCCTTCCGGTCATTCATCCGAGCGCCGAGCGATGGTGTCTGCCGTTCCGTGCTCAGCAGCACCGCAGCCTCGCGGCAGGTTTGCCCCCAGGAGTTCCGCCGCCTGTTTCGCATCTCCCTCACCGAGTTCTCGGTTTGCCCGGGGCATGAAGACCCGAAACCTTCGTCTTCGCCCCCGACGGGTGCCCGAGCGTCGAGATGGCTCCACTCGCCCGGGCAAGGGCATGATGTGGCTCATCTTCGAGTCGAGCCGACGGGGCATTCGCTCGAACCAACTTCGAGGGTAGGCATGTTCAAACCGCGGCTGGGCGTGGCAGGCATCCTCCTCCTCACGAGCATGAGCGGTCTCGCGTCCTGCCAGTGCGAGACCCTCGAGGGAGGCACACCGAGCGCGGACGCGACCACCGAGAACCCCGACGGCGGCGCCGTGGCGGCGCTTCAGTGGCCCTCCACCTCGGTCGACCTCCCCGGGGCGGCGGCGCCGGCGATCGCGCGGACCGCATCCAACAAGGTCGTGCTCGCCTTCGCCCGCGACTCCAAAGTCTGGTCGCTGGCCAATCCCACCCCCGGCGCAGTGCCGGTGGAGCTCGGAGCACCCATCGCTGCGATCGATTTTCATCCCCAGATCCGACTGGCCGCCGATCCCACGAGCGAGCGCATCATGGTGCTCTGGAACAACGGGAGCTTCATCCAGACACTGGCGGGGATTCCGGACGGAACACAGGGCCAGCTCACCCAGGCCCCCATGATCTACAACGCGACGCACTTCGACCTGCGCTGGAGCGGAGGCCGCCCGGTGGGGACAGTCCTCTCCTCGAGCGACAACCGCCTGCGCCACTACGCCTTCGACCTGGGCGACGGCGATCTACTGCCTCTCCCGACGACTCTCCCGACCGCAGCGACCCTCGCGGACGATGGGCTGCGAGCCTGGTACTACGACATGGCTCCCACGCTCATCGGCCTTTCCGGCGGCCGTGCGCTTCTCTTCTTCAACGCCAGCGACGACGGCCGCGTTGCCCGCTACCTGCGACTGGAGCGCGACCCTTCGGTGGCGACAGGCGATCCCGCCTGGTTGGTCCCCCAGTCGAGCGGCACGCTCACGCTGCCTCCTGGCGCCTCGACGAGCGTCGACTGGGTCCAGATCCATCCACTGGATCAGACGGGCAGCAGGGCCGCGTTGACCTGGGCCGAGGTCGCGCCGATGAGCCAGGTCTTCGACGTGCACCTCGCCCTGCTGGACCTCTCGGCGGACGGCACCCCCAGCCTCTCCGCCGCGGCGGCGGTCAACGTCTCCAATACCGGAGGCCAGACCGACAACTCGGACATGCCCATCGTCAAGCCGGCGGGTGACGGGCGAATATGGGTCGCGTGGCGCGAGGCCAACGGCGGCCCACGGGTGGCGCTGTACGACAATGCGCTCCACCGATTGGGCATCGCGGCGCCGCCGACCGAGCTGCGAGTGCGCACGGACAGCGCGTTGGCTGCCGAGGTGGATGGCGTCGGGACACTACACCTCGCCGCGGTCGTCCAGCCCGGTAACGAGCCCGAGGTCCGCTACTGGGTCCTCGCCCGCCCCTGACCCTGGTGCCCTGACTACACTCCTCTTCCTCCCGGGACTGGATGCCATCCTGAATCACGTATCTAGAAATCCGGTACCCGAGCAAAGGGGCGACCCTTCGGCAGGTTCAGGAGCGCGAGCCCCGGAGTCGCGAGGCCCCTCGACTCCGCTCCCACCGCTGCGCGGCGGGAGCTACGCTCGGGGTGACCGGATCCCAGCGTGGGATGCTCACCAAGGCATCTACTCTCTTCCTCCCCTTCCCGCTCCTCGCGGAGGCTCACGTGCTGCGCCAACATCCCCTCGTTCGTCTCCTCGCGTTGAGCCTGCTCGCTGCGGCGGCCCCGGCATGCAGCTGCAACCAGGAGCCCCCGGCGCCGCCGCCCGTGGTCGAGCCCGCGACCGATACCGTGACGCTCCTCGGCCGAGTGGTAGACGAGGCGAACGCTGCGGTCGGCGGCGCGCGCGTGTCGGTGGGCAGTGCGCAGGCCAAGACCAACGATGACGGGCGCTTCTTCCTTGCCGCGCCGGTTGCCGCGGCCGGGACGCTCGCGCCGGTGCGGGTCGAGGCCGACGGGTTCGTGCCCGTGGAGCGCGCCGCGGACCTGAGCGGCAAGATGCGCTGGCAGCAGCTGGGGACCGTCTGGCTCCCGCGCGCCGCAGCGACCGCGCAGGTCCAGCCCGGCACTGCCACCACCCTCTCCGATCCCGCGTCGGGCCTGAGCGTGACCGTGCCTGCCGGGGCTTTCTCCCAGGCCGTGACCGTCCGCGCTGCCCTGCTCGACACGAGCGAGCCCTTCTTCGCCGAGCTCGCCCTCCCCACCCGCCTTCCCCGCCCGGACAACGGCGCGGTGGCGCTGATCTTCGGGCTCAACCTCGACGCCGAAGGACTGCAGCCGTCGTCCCCCATCGCAGTCACCCTGCCGCCGCCTTCGACCCTCCCCAAGGGCCTGTCGATCCCGGTGGGGCGCTTCGATCCCGCTGCTGGCGCCTGGGTCGACGCCGGCGCCGCGGTGGTCGGGGACGACGGAAAGCTCGCCCTGTCGGTCGCCCACCTCTCCACCTACGCCGCGGCACTCCCCGCGGTCCCCGCC
>JACRCT010001188.1 GCA_016218885.1 Deltaproteobacteria bacterium
GACAAGTTCCCGAGGCGCCCGTGACCGCAGCCGCCACGGAGCAGCAGACGCGGCCCTCGGCACTGGTGGCGTGGCTCCACGCGAGCCGGCCGCGCACGCTAGCCGCGGGCCTGGCACCGGTGGCGGTGGGCAGCGGGGTGGCCTGGCACGACGGCGCCTTCGCCCCTCTGTCGGCGCTGGCGGCGCTGGTGGGCGCGCTGCTCATTCAGATCGGCACCAACCTGGCCAACGACTACTTCGACTACCGGCGCGGCGCGGATACCGGCGAACGGTTGGGACCGCCGCGAGCCACCCAGCAGGGATGGCTGGCCCCGAAGGCAGTCCTGGCCGGCGCCCTCTCCTGCTTTGCTCTCTCGGCCGTGGTCGGCATCTACCTGGTGGCGGTGGCCGGCCTGCCCATCCTGGCGGTGGGACTGGTCTCGATCGCCGCGGGCTACGCGTATACGGGAGGCCCCTACCCGCTCGCCTACCACGGGCTCGGCGACGCCTTCGTCCTCGTCTTCTTCGGCCTGGTCGCCGTGGGAGGGACCTACTTCGTCCAGGCGCAGGGGCTGACTCCGCTCGCCCTGGCCGCGGGCGTGCCGGTGGGAGCGCTGGGCGTGGCGCTGCTGGCGGTCAACAACACCCGCGACGCGCGCACCGACGCGGCGGCGGGGAAGCGGACGCTGGTCGTGCGCTTCGGGGTCGCGTTCGGACGCTTCGAGTACGTGGCGATGCTCTGCCTGGCGGCCCTCGCCCCGATCGCGCTCTGGGCTTGGGGATGGGCATCGCCCTGGGTGCTGCTGTCGCTCCTCGCCGCGCCGCTCGCCGCTCCTCCCTTGCGGCTGGTCTTCGCGCAGGAGGGACGGCCACTCAATGGCGCGCTCGCCGGGACCGCCCGGCTGCAGCTCGTCTACAGCCTCCTGCTCGCAGTAGGGCTCTCGCGATGAAGCTGGAGGTAGAGGCCTTTTCCTTGACGCTCAAGCGGCCGCTGCGCACGGCGCGCGGTGAGCTCGCGAGGAGAGAAGGATGGCGAGTGGCCCTGCGCACCGCCAAGACAATCGGCCGTGGCGAGGCGATGCCCTGGCCCGCCTTCGGCACCGAGACACCAGAGGCGGCAGAGCAGGCGCTCCGCTCCTTCGAGCTCTCGAAGGTGACGGGGTCGGTCGAGGAGGTTCGGGAGGCGATCGCCGGGTTGGGGCAGACTCCCGCAGCCCGGTTCGCAGTCGAGGCGGCGCTGCTCGAGCATCTCGCCCGGAGCCGAGAGCTGTCGGTGGCGCGGCTCCTCGGAGAATCGATCCCCGCTTTCGCCGCCGCTTCCACTCCTTCACAAGTCCGCACCGGGACGCTGCTCGATTCCGAGGCGCCCGAGAAGCTCGCGGCGGAAGCGGCGAGCGCGGTCGGCGCGGGCTTTCGGACCTTGAAGGTGAAGGTCGCGGCGAGGGCCCCGTCCGACGACGAAGCCCGATTGCGCGCGGTGCGAGAGGCCGTCGGCAAGGACGTCCGGCTCCGGATCGATGCCAACGGCGGCTGGACGGAGGAACAGGCGCGGGAGGCCTTGAGGCGTCTGGGAAGCGTCGCGCTGGAGCTCTGCGAGCAACCCGTGCCCGCGCTGGCCTTCGAGGCGCTGCGCAGGCTGCGGGGGCAGGTCCCGTGTGCCATTGCCGCCGACGAGGCGCTGCTGCAGGCAGGCGCTGCCGAATCTCTTCTGGCCGGAAGCCACCCTGCGGTGGATGTCGTGGTGCTCAAGCCAGTAGCGCTCGGCGGATTGCTTGTGGCGCTCGACCTTGCTCAGCGCGCACGCGCCGTGGGCGTCGCCGCCTTCGTGACCACGATGCTCGATGGCCCGATTGCGACTGCGGCAGCGGCGCACCTCGCGGCGCTCCTGGATTCCAGTGACGGATGCGGTCCCGCCCATGGACTTGCGACGGGAGCGCTCTTCGTCGAGAGCGCATCGCACCCCAGCCTGCGCGTGGAGGGCGGCCGGGTGGCAATTCCCGATGTTCCGGGCTGGGGAGTGACGTGAACCGAGATGCACGTCGAGGGGCGAGAACGCAGCTACCGGTCCCGAAGCTGCCGGGTGACTGCTCGAGACCGCCTCACGGCCAGGTGAGTTTTCGGAATTCGGAACCTGGCCCCGAAGGAGCTTAAGCGCTTCTCGAACCTTGCCATATAGTGCCGCTACTTGAGATACGAGTGACTTCCTCGGATCTCGGGCAAATATGGAAAGCCCTAGCTCGAGTTCCCTACCCAGGATGTCAGCCTACCTCGCGGGCCTTCCCCAGGGGCTCCAGAGCTATCCCGCGTGCCTGGTCAAGGGCACGGTCGTGCGCTCCTTCACCGCGGACTGCGTCCCGCTCGAGAAGCTGGAAGGGCTCACCCTGCCGGCCGAGGTCGCGGCGCACTTGAGAGAGCCTCCGCTCGACTGCGTCTGGGTCCCCGAGGTGGAGATGTGGGCAACGCTGCTCGCCACCCGAGACCTGCTCGACCTCGATGACGGAGCCTGGCTGGTGTGGTTCGAGCCCAGGAGCCGCGAAGCTCTCACCAATCCGGTGCTGCGGCTGGTGATGAACTTCAGCTCCCCGGAGCTCCTTCTGCCGCTGAGCCAGGCCTACTGGGCCATGACCCACAAGGGCTCGAAGCTGACCATCGTTGAGAGAGCCAGCCACGCGTTGACGCTCGCGCTCGAATACC
>JACRCT010001152.1 GCA_016218885.1 Deltaproteobacteria bacterium
CTCTGGTCCTCCTCCTCGTCCGGACGCGGACCGACCCTGACCTCCAAGGTGCGGCTCTTGCCGTCGCGCAGCACCGCGAGCTGGGCGGCCGCGCCCGGAGCCAGGAAAGCCACCTCTCGGGAGAGCTGGTTGTAGGTGTCGATGGTCCGGCCGTTCAGCCCCACCACCACGTCGCCGGCTTTGAGCCCCGCCGCCTCCGCAGGGCTCTTCTTCATGATCCCCGCGATGAGCGCGCCCTGAGCCTTCTCGAGCTTGAGGGTCTTGGCCAGCTCAGGGGTCACGTCCTGGATCGACACCCCGAGCCAGCCGCGTACGACCCGGCCCTTGGACAGCAGCTGCGGCAGCAGCGCCTTGACCATGTTGATGGGCACGGCGAAGCCGATTCCCTGCCCGTGCGCCAGGATGGCGGTGTTCACCCCTACTACCTCGCCCCGGGTGTTGAAGAGCGGCCCGCCGGAGTTGCCGGGGTTGATGGCCGCGTCGGTCTGGATGAAGTCGTCGTACTGCCCGGCGCCGATGACCCGCTCCTTGGCGGAGACGATGCCCAGGCTCACCGAGTGGTCGAGGCCGAAGGGATTCCCGGCGGCGATGACGAAGTCGCCGACCTCGAGCCTGTCGGAGTCGCCCAGCATGACGATGGGGAGATCCCTCACCTCGCCGGTCGCGGGCTTGATCTTCAGCAGCGCGACGTCGGTCTTCGCGTCGCGTCCGATGATCTCCGCCTCGAACTCCCGCGCATCACCCAGCTTGACCCGGATCTCGCTCGCCCCCTGCACCACGTGGTTGTTGGTGATGACGTACCCCGCGGGGTTGACCAGGAAGCCCGAGCCCAGGCTCTGGCGGCGGCTCTCCTCGGGCCGACCCTCGCCAAAGCGTCGGAAGAACTCCTCGAAGGGATCGGTCGTGCCCGGAGGCAGCCTGCGGCCGCTCGCGCGGGCCTTCACCACCGAGGTGGTGTAGATGTTGACCACGCCGGGTCTGAGCGTCTTGACCAGCGGCGCGAGCGAGGTCATCGGCACCACGCCCTGCGGCAGCGGGTCGCCCGCCCCATGCTCCTTCCACAGGGCGCCCTGGACCGCGGCAGGGCCGGCAGGGTTCGGCGCCGCAGCGTGCGCGACACCGACCACTCCTGCGCCGTCCAGCGCGGAGACGAGATCCCCACCCTTGCAGGCGAGGGTCAGGACGAGCACACCGAGGGCGACCACCAGAGAGGCTCGCGTCCGTCGATGGATCATGGGCAACAGGCTCCAGCGTGTGGGGTTGTGACTTCAACCACGGGCGAGCGGCCGCATTCCCTGCCTTCGAGCCGCCAGGCGCCGATTCAGGACTGCGCGTCCGCGGCACCGTTTGGGCCAGGCGCGGCCGGCTGGGCGGGCAGGTAGCGAGCAACACGAACCCGGGCAGGCCTGACCACGCGCTCGCCAAGACGGTAGCCAGCGGTGAGCTCGGCTACGATCTGGCCATCGTTCGCCTCCTCCTGCGTGGGAACCAGATCCAGGGCCTCGGCCAGATTGGGGTCGAAGGGCGTGCCCACCAGCTTGAGCCTCTCCAGCCCCAGGCTTGCCAAAGTCTTCGCCAGGCCCTCGTGAATCAGTCGGACGCCTTGGGCGAGCGGTCCCTGGTCCTGAGCGGCGGAGGCGAGGGCGCGCTCGATCTCGTCGCCGACCTGCAAGAGGTGCAGGGCGATCTTGCCGCGCTCGGCCTCGAGCACTCGCTCCTTCTCCCGCTCCGTCCGGCTCCGATACTCCTTCTGGTCGTTCAGCAGCCCGCTGTAGGCGCGGGCAAGCTCGTCGATTCTCCGGTCGCGGAGCTCGAGCTCGGAGCGAACCTTGCCCAGCTCCTCGTGAAGGCCGGCGAGGTCGGCCTCCACCGCCCTCTCGAGCTGCTCGGCCCGGGTCCCCTCCTCGGCGGAGGCGTTCGGGCTGGGGACGGAGGTGCCATTCTGGGGTTGGTCGCTCACGGGGCTGGGCTCCTTGGAACGGGCGGGAAGGGCGCTTGGGTGCCGGGAAGACTAACCATCCAAGAAAGCGTGTCAAATCACGCTAGTGCGGGCCCGTTCCTGGACCTTCGGCGTCGCTCGGGGGGTGGTCGGGGAGCGCCGAAAGAGCCTCCTGTTCGTGCTCCAGGTCGACCTCCTCCTGAGGCTCGGCGGCTGGCGCCCGGCCAGCGCGAGCCCGTCGCTCCTCAGAGAGCCGCTCGAGCTCTTCGGGCGAGAGCGCGGGCACGGTCACCAGGTGGCCGCTCTCGTCGCGGATCTCGATCTCCGCCGCGCGCAGCGAGTAGTAGAGCAGCCAGCGCTCGGCGGCAGTGAGGGTCCCCGGCGGGAGAGCGTCCTCGATCTCCTGGATGGTGAGAAAACCCCGACGCAGGCCCTGCTGGAACAGCTGCTTGCGCGCACCGTGACTCTGCCCTGTCTTCAGGATGGTCACCGCCGCTCCACCTCTCTCCCCTGCCCTGAACTCGCGCCCTGTCTGCCCCTCCTCACACCTACCTCTCAGGCTCAAGGAGCTGGAACGTCAAAGGGCTCCTGAGGCCGCACCTCGGTGCCCTGGTCGGCGTGGGGGGCAGCCAGCGGCGAGGGAACGCGCACCTTCTCTCCCAGGATCCGCGCCAGCTCATCGGCGTCGACCACCTCGGTGATGAGCAGCTGCGCCGCCAGCCGCTGCAGCTCCCCGCGATGCTCGCCGAGGACCCGGCGCGCCCGCTCCAGCCCCTCTTGGACGATGCGCCTGACTTCGCGGTCGACGGCCTCGGCCGTCTGCTCCGAGTAGTTGCGCAGCTCGGGCCCGCTGGCGGCGCCGCCCAGGAAGGCGCTGCGCGAGTTCTCGGACAGGTTCACCGGCCCCTGCGCCTGGCTCATGCCGTAGTCGCGCACCATGTGCTTGGCGATATCGGTCGCCTGCTTGAGGTCATTCGAGGCTCCGGTCGACACCGAGCCGATGAAGATCTCCTCGGAGGCCCTGCCCCCCATGAGCGCCGACACCTTGTCGCGCAGCTCCTCGTAGCTCATCAGGTAGCGGTCCTCGAGCGGCATCTGCAGCGTGTAGCCGAGCGCGCCCAGCCCGCGCGGGATGATCGACACCTTGTGGACCCGCTCGGCGTGGGGGAGCATCCACCCCACTACCGCGTGGCCGCTCTCGTGGAAGGCCACGATCTGCTTCTCGTGCTCGTTCATCCGGCGGTTCTTCTTCTCCAGGCCGGCAACGACCCGCTCCACGGCCTCCTCGAAGTCGCGCATCTGCACGAAGTCGCTGTTGCGGCGGGCGGCGAGCAGCGCGGCCTCGTTGCAGACGTTGGCGAGATCGGCCCCCGCGAAGCCGGGGGTATGGGAGGCCAGCGCCTTGAGGTTGACGTCGGGGCCCAGCTTGATGTCCCGCGCGTGGATCTCGAGGATGCGCTCGCGCCCCCGCCTGTCGGCCCGGTCGACCAGCACCTGGCGGACGAATCGCCCGGGACGCAGGAGCGCCGCGTCGAGCATCTCGGGACGGTGGGTGGCGGCGAGCACGATGAGCCCGACCTTGGAGTCGAAGCCGTCCATCTCCGCCAAGAGCTGGTTGAGGGTCTGCTCGCGCTCGTCGTGCCCGCCGATGACGTTGGCGTTGCGGCTCTTGCCGATGGCGTCGAGCTCGTCGATGAAGACGATGCAGGGGGCCTTCTGCTGGGCCTGCTGGAACAGGTCGCGCACGCGGGCGGCGCCCACGCCGACGAACATCTCCACGAACTCGCTCCCGGTCAGGGAGAAGAAGGGCACCCCTGCCTCACCGGCGATGGCGCGGGCCAGCAGGGTCTTGCCGGTGCCGGGAGGTCCGACCAGCAGCACGCCCTTGGGGACCTTGCCGCCCAGGCGGCGGTACTTCTCCGGGGTCTTGAGGAACTCGACGATCTCCTTGAGCTCGTCGACGGCCTCGTCCACCCCGGCGACGTCCTTGAAGCTGATCCCCGTGTCGGACTCGGAGTGGATGCGGGCCCGCGTCTTTCCGAAGGTCATGATGCCGGGCGGCCCCTGCCCCATCTGCCCGCCCATCCTGCGCAGCATGAAGCTCCACAGCAAAAGGCCCAACCCGATGGGGAGCACCCAGATCCACAGCAGGTCGGTCCAGGGGGAGTCCGGCTGAGCCTCGTACTCTATGTTCTTGGACTGCAGCAGCTGGACGAACCCCTGGTCGTCGGACACGCGATTGGCGAGCCAGGGAAGCCGCACGTTCGCGCCGGCTCCGGGCGGGAGCGGGCGGGTGGCGTTGGCGGCCGGCTTCTCCTCCTCCGCCTCGGCCCGCGGGGCACCCGCCAGGTAGCCTTTCACCCAGTCCTTGGAGATGACCACCCGGGAGAAGCGGTCCTCGCGCACCGCCTGGACGAACTTGCTGTAGGGCA
>JACRCT010000112.1 GCA_016218885.1 Deltaproteobacteria bacterium
ACCTCGTCGGGATGCCCGTCACTGAGAGTGGAGAAGCAGTCGAGATCGAGGTCCAGCGCCAGGCGGGGAGCGTCGCGGACCAGGCCCAAGAGCTCCTCGCCGACCTCGTCCACGGTTCGGGAGAAAGCGAACCGGTGCACCCGGCCAGACCGGTCGCGATAGGGGCGGAAGGCGTCCAGGCAGGGCGGCGCATGGGAGCGCGCGATGACCGCGACGTCGCCCAGGGAGCCGGCCTCCAGCGCGGCGACGACGTGCTCGTCGTTCTTGGGCGAGAGCCGCCACCGGGCATAGGCGTCGAGCTCCTCGACCGGGCAGGTCGGGGCGGAGGCCGGAGGGAGGATGGCGGGGCTCTGGAGGTCCATGTGCCGGTCGAGCGTGACCAGGGTCAGCGGCCCTCCCTGCCTGGCCGCCCAGGCCCACAGGGTGAAGGCCTCCCGGTGGTGGTCGAAGACGAAGAGCTCGCAAGAGCGCCCCGCGACCCTCGTGGTGACGCGATGCACGTGGGCAAGGCCTGCGAGCGGGTGGCCGTGGCTCATGGCGTCGCCAGGCTTCTCAGATAGGCCTTGGCCGCCTCGACCGACTTGGAGATGGGCAGGGCGGCGATAGACTTCTCCAGCAGCGCTCTGCAGGTCGCAGCCTCGCCTGCGGCGACGAGCTCATGGCAGGCGTTGAGCGCGCCGACGAACCCATCGTCGGAGTCGTCGATGGCGACCAGCAGGTAGCGGTCCCAGCTCGCGCCCTCAGCGGGGGCGAGCTTGAACACGACCGACTCGGCGGCGCGCGCGCACCGCCTGTCCACCTCGCCGGCCGAGACCCGCACCGCCTTCTCGCTGCGTGCCATCTTGGCGAGGTGCTCGTCCATCTTCACCCGGTCGGACAGCTTCTCGGTGGCCACCACCGAGAGCGAGAGCGTCGCTCCGCGCACCCCCGTCACGAACGCGCAGCCCGTGGTCGCCCCCGGAGGCAGGACCAGCTCGTAGTAGTCGTCGCTCCACAGCCCGGCGACCGCCGCGAGCTCCCCGCTCGAGGTCTTGACCTGGCTCGACTCCCCCCGGGAGCCGGCATGTCCGAAGACTGGGCGAGCGGCCGACAAGCGCATGGCCTGGGCGAGCAGGTTGTTGGGCTCGTCCTCGAAGTAGCGGGTCAGACCGGAAAGCTCCACGCGCAGCGAGTACTCGTCAAGTGTGTTCTCTCGCGGGGCTCCCGGCCCCTCGTCCGGCCGGCGCTTGTCGGCGACGCGCACCAGGTAGCGTCCGGGAGCGAGCTTGAGGTCGGTCATCCGCTCGCCGCTCCCGAGGAACTGGTCGTCGACCTGCCCGAGGTTGGGCAGGCGCTCTGATGCGCCGGGGCTGCCATCCTCCAGGCCCTCGACGCCGCGCAGGAGGAACAGGTCGAGCGCCAGGTTCACGTTGGGCACGCCGCTGACCAGGAGATCGGCGTGTACCGGCTCGGTCCCCTGCACCGCGAACTCGTACAAGTCGTGGTCGGCCTTGTCGCGCGACAGGCGCTGGATGAGGCCCTTCACGTCGGTGCCCGGTGCGACGAGGTTGGCGGTCCGCGGCCCGTCATTGGGCTCGACCTCGCTGGTCACGGGGGCCCGTACGCTCGGCGGAGGGGCTTGCTGGCGGTGGAAGGCGAAGCCACCCGCCCCGGCCCCTGCCAGGACGAGGAGCGCGGCCAGCGGCGCGAAGCGCCGGCGCCAACGCAAGGAGCGCTCGAACGAGTCCCAGTCGTCACGCCGGGCGATGGCGAGCTCGCCGGTGCGCGCCTTGTCCCAATCGCCCGTGCTGAAGGTGGGCAGCGCCACGCTGTCGCGGGTGGCGGTCAGGGCGGCGCGCATCTCGTCGGCGTCGCGGTAGCGGTCGCGCGGGTTCTTGGCCAGGGCCTTCTCGAGGACCGCCTCGACCCCCGGGGAGATGCCCAGGTGCGCTGCGATCTCGCTGGTCCGCGGAGGCTTCTGGTTCAGGTGCTTGGCCGCGATGGCCATGGGGGTGGGGCCGTCGAAGAGCGACTTGCCCGTCAAGAGCTCGAAGAGCAATGCCCCCAGGCTGTAGAGGTCGCTGCGCCCGTCGAGCGGCTCGCCGGCGACCTGCTCCGGGCTCCTGTAGCGCGGGGTGCCCCCGAAGTCGCCGGCGCCGGTGGTGTGCCTCTTGTCCTCTCGCCCCCGCACCGCCTCGGCCAGCTTGGCGATGCCGAAGTCGAGCAGCTTGACGAAGTCCTCGCCCTCCCGCGTGCGCAGGAGCATCACGTTCGCCGGCTTGACGTCGCGGTGGACGATGCCCGCGTCGTGGGCCTCGGCCAGAGAGCGCAGGATCTGGATGGCGACCAAGACCGCGCGGCGCTCGGAGAAGGCGCCCTCGGCCTCGAGCAACCTCGCGAGGTCGCGGCCGGGCACGTACTCCATGGCCATGAAGAGCGCCCCGTCAGGCAGCTCCCCGAAGTCGAAGACGGAGACGGTGTTCGGGTGCGACAGCTTGGAGACGATCTGCGCCTCCTGGTGGAAGCGCTTGAGGGCGTTGCGGTCGAAGGCGGCCTCGGGGCGGAGCAGCTTGAGGGCCACCAGCTTGCCCATGCGCACGTGCTCGACCTTGTAGACGGCTCCCATCCCGCCTTCGCCGAGCTTGTCGAGGATCTTGTAGCGCCGGTCGATGACGTCCCCGGTCGAGGGGCCGGAGCTGGCCGGTCGCCGCGCGTTCTTGGAGCCGGCGAGCGTCTCGTTGGTGGCGCCCAGGCCGCGCAGGTCTCCGCCGCAGTGGGGGCACGCGCTCGGGTCGCCGTCGAGCGTCTGGCTGCAGCTCGGGCAGATCAGCTTCTCGCTGTGCGGCGCTGGACCAGACTCGACCACAGGGTGCCCTTCTCCAGGAGGTGCCCCAGAGTATGTCACGGCCGCGACGGCAGGAGAGCCCCCAGTTCCTTGCCCTCTTGCTCCGGCGCGTGGAAGAATGCCCGCCCTTTCTCCAGGTTCGGCACCAGGAGGCCCGTCGTGAAGCTTTCGGTCGTCATTCCCGTGTACAACGAGCGCGCCACCCTCAAGGAGCTGCTTCGCCGGGTCGTCGCGGTGGACCTGCCCAAGGAGCTGGTGCTCGTCGACGACTGCTCCAAGGACGGCAGCCGGGAGATCCTCCAGGAGCTGGCGGAGAAGGGCCTCTCCTCGATCGAGGGCGCGCAGCCCCGCAACCTCAACGAGGTCCGGGTGCTGCTCCAGCCGGTGAACCGCGGCAAGGGCGCGGCGCTCCGGCGCGGGTTCGCGGAGGCCACCGGCGACGTCATCGTCGTCCAGGATGCAGACCTCGAGTACGACCCCAACGACTACCACCGGCTGGTGCAGCCCATCACCGACGGCGACGCCGACGTGGTGTTCGGCAGCCGGTTCATCGGCACCCCGCGCAGAGTGCTCTACTTCTGGCACTCCTTGATGAATCAGGGCCTGACCACGCTCTCCAACGTGTTCACCGACCTGAACCTGACGGACATGGAGACCTGCTACAAGGTCTTCCGCACCGAGTGCATCCGCGCCATCGAGCTCGAGGAGGATCGCTTCGGGTTCGAGCCGGAGGTCACCTCCAAGCTCGCCAAGAAGGGCTTCCGGATCTACGAGGTGCCGGTCAGCTACCACGGCCGCACCTACGCCGAAGGCAAGAAGATCGGCTGGAAGGACGGGGTCCGCGCCGTCTACGCCATCGTCAAGTACGGCTTCCGCCGGGGTTGAGGCTCTTTTAGGGTCGTCGGTCGTCATCAGGGCGCGGACACGGGGAGCCGTGGCCGGCCTGGCGGCGCCAGTGGCGGGGCTCGTGGCGCTCGTCTGCTCTTGCGGGGGCTCGCCAAGCGAGGGCTCTCGCCCCGGAGCCGGCCAGCCCTCTCCCGGTTGGATCTGTGGGGAATTCTTGCGTAAACAGGCTCGGGTGCTATAACCCGGCCGCCATGTTCAATTGGCTGCACTCGATCTTCTCGCGCGATCTCGCGATCGACCTCGGCACCGCCAACACGCTCATCTACATCCGGGGCGTGGGCATCGTTGCGAACGAGCCCTCGGTCGTTGCCGTTCAGCAAGACTCCAAGGGCGGCAAGCGCGTCCTTGCGGTGGGCAAGGAAGCCAAGGAGATGCTCGGTCGCACGCCGGGCAACATCATGGCCATCCGCCCCATGAAGGACGGGGTCATCGCCGACTTTGAGATCACCGCGGCGATGCTGCGCTACTTCATCCAGACCGCCCACAACCGCAAGGCGCTGGTCAAGCCGCGCATCATCATCGGAATCCCCTCCAACATCCCCGAGGTCGAGAAGCGCGCGGTGCGCGAGGCCGCGGAGAACGCCGGCAGCCGCGAGGTCTATCTCATCGAGCAGCCCATGGCTGCGGCCATCGGCGCCGGCCTGCCCATCACCGAGCCTTCCGGCAACATGATCGTCGACATCGGCGGCGGCACCACCGACGTGGCGGTCATCTCGCTCTCCGGCATCGTCTACTCGAAGTCGGTCCGCAT
>JACRCT010001153.1 GCA_016218885.1 Deltaproteobacteria bacterium
CCCTTGAAGTGCAGCGCCTCGGCGACCAGCGACTTGCCCGACCCGGTGGGCGTCCCGAGGATCACGTGCTTGCCGCCGAAGAGCTCGAGGATGGCCTCCTCCTGCGCCGGGTAGAGCGTCAAGCCGCGCGCCGAGACATGGGTCAGGAAGCGGGAGAGCAGCTCATCGGCGGAGAGCTTCTTGCCCGCCTGGGGCAGCAGGGACTCGAGCGTCGGGTTCGCGGACATGGGGCGCGCATCTTAGCGTAGACCCGAGCCGGAGACCCGAGCGCGAGCGAGCCGGGTACCCCTCGACCTGCAACAGCGGGCTGCCCTGAAGATCGATTCCCACCTCGAACCCGCGCGGCACAACCTCGAGATGGTCCTTCTTCGCTTCGACTGCTCGTGCTCGGCCTCACAAGGGCCAAGGCTCGAGAGCCGCTGCCGCTCCATCGACCGCCAGCTTGGCCGATGCGAGAAGGTCGTGCTGCCGCTCGACCCCATGGAAGCGACGGGAGGAGAAGCGTTCGAGCCGATCCTGCGCCGGAGGCCCAGTCACCGTTGCGGAGGCCGCCGGGACCTGGAGACACGCCCCTGATGCCCGGTCTGCACGAGGAGCGCCGCCATTCGCGCGACCTCAGCCAGCGGCAGGCTGAGCGTCACCCGGGCCCCGCCCTCTGCGGGCTGCCCCGAGATCTGCACGTCAGGCAGGCACGCGAGCCGGCGCGAGCAGTCCTCGAGCAGCGCCTGGTCGGCGTCGCTCAAGGTCAGGGTCGCCTGCGCAGAGAGGAAGACCCGCACCGCCTCGCGCGAGCTGAGCGCAGCGAGCGGCTTGGTGCCCGCGGCGGTCCTGACGACGACCCGGCTCAGGTCCTCCGGGGCGAGGGTGCCGGTGCGGTCGAGATAACTGCGCGAGCACCTCGATCCCCAAGGGACGGGCCCGCTCCTCGGTGAAGTGGCGCGCCACCAGCATCCACTTCTGCGCCTGGGCAGGATTGAGCCCCACCACCTCCCGCAGATAGCTGCGCCAGGTCCCCACCCCGGCGTTGTGGTAGAGCCGCTCACGCCGCACCTGCAGCAGCCGCACTCCCAACCGATAGGCGTTGGCCGCGACATCGCGCTTGAGCTCGCGCACCTCGGCAGTGAGCTTCTTCACCAGGCCTCGCGCTGCTCGATGCGGCTGGGCATCGAAGCCTGGCCCGCCGGAGTTGGTTGCGGTTTGCTGGGCACGGTCTCTCCCCTCTCCCTTCCACCTTCGCGCTCACAAGGATAGGCAGGACCCGGACTCCCGTCGACGCGCGCGGAGGTCGACCAGTCGCTGCGACTGGTCGCCAAGGTCCCACCGGTGAGACCGACCATGGCGGATGGAAACGAGGTTCTCTATCTGTGGGCGCCCCGTGCTAGCCGATGCTGGCGCCATGGAAGCGACGCGCGGAGAAGCGTCCAAGGCGATCCTGCGCCGGAGGCCCGGACAGCGCGGCGACCAACGGCGAGCGTCGACGAGTCCCGCTCCGGTCGCATAAGGCAACCCGCGGGAAGCCCCACCCTCCGTCATCCCCTCACACGGTGACCCGGTGCCGGCCTGGAGCTTGGCCGCAGATCTCCCATCCCGTGCCTCAGCCAGACGCACGCTCCTCGACTTCGTCGGCATCAACCCGCTTGATCGGCTTCCGCAGCTCAGGCCTGATTCCGCCAGCGTGCAACGGCGACCAACTAGGGTCGTCTCTCAGTTCAGGACGGCGGAGACAACCAAGCCTTGGTCTGGCTGAAGGTGGTTCTGACGATGATCTACTTCGGGCGAAACTACACCTCCACGGCCACGGTCCCGTTCGACTTCGAGTACCGCTGTTGCTGCGGCTTTCGCTCGCCGGCCCGCGTCGTCGGTTTCGCGAGCGGTACCGGACACAGCCCCTTCTTCGCTGACGAGGCCGGAGCGCGCCAGCGCGCTATTGAACGCGGCCACGCCAACGCCGCCCTGGACGCCTTGCGGTCCGCGCGCGTTGCCGAATGCCCGCGCTGCCATCGGCGCGATGCCACGGAGGTCAGGCGCTTCTGGAGGAACTGGCTGGCAGCTGCGGGCGGAGCTGTGGCGCTCTTCTCGTTGCTCGCGTTCTGGTTCTGGGCATTCGCCCTCGAAATTGTTTCATTCGGCTTTGCGGCCTTTGGAATCCTGGGGGCCGTTGTCATTCTCTTGCAGGCACGCAGCGCATGGATCGCCTTGAATAGGCGGTTCGAGTTCGTGACCACGCCGACGGAGAGAACCTCCCCGACTGGTACTGACCCGGCGCGCTTCATGGAAGCTCTTCCTTCTCTTTCGCGGCTGATGTGGCATCTGCCTATCTGCGTAGCCGTTTGCCTCGGTGATCGGGCCCGACTCCTCCATGAGCTCGCAGACGCACTGCGCTCCGGCCTGCTCCAGGGCGATGAATGCCGTCTTGTCGAGGAGAGCCAGCGACTCATGGCACGGGCCGACCCGGCAGAAATGAGGACAGTGCGAAGAGCAACGCGGAAAGATATCGCGATTGCGGTCGCGCTTTCGTTTGCCGCCGTGGCGTTCTTCACGACTGCATTCGTCGTGACTGGGATGTTCGCACAGGTATGGATGGTCAACGGGCTTGATTTCCCTGTGGTAGTTGTCACGGGTGATCGGCACACGACGGTCGAGCCTCACGGCAGAGAGTGGAGACTGCTGCGAACAGTGCCTCAGCAGCTCGAGGTCCGAAGCACCAGCAACAAGCTGATATCCAGCCAGCGGCTAGAGGTTCCAGGACGCGCAGGAGTTGTAGTCTTCAACGTCCTCGGGGTTGCGCCACTCTACCTGGAGACACTCATCTACTCCCTCCACGCCGATTCGGGAGCGTCGACACAGATGCTGACCGGGCGCTCGCTTGTTGTAGCTAAAGACATCGATTTCCTCTTTTCGCCGCCTCCGTCAACTATCGAGTTTCATAATGATGGCAGCGGTCGGACGACGAAGAGGCACCTCGACATGCTCGAAGGAGGATGGCGGTCCTCCGTGAGATTCTCGGTCAAGGCCCATCACTTCCTCGACGCTGCTCGCGTGGCGGAGGCAGTGGCTCTCGTCGATCCCACAAACGAGGATGCGATCCTTGCCGCCGCACGTTGGTTCGAGGAAGCCAATGAGCCCGAGCTGGGCAAGGCCTTCAAGGCGAGGCTCTCCGCCGCCCAGGCGGCTCCGTAACGCAGGTAGGCCGCTCGGGCCAGTCACAGGGCGCCGGAGCCGAGCAACGAGCAGCCGGCAGTGGACGTCCCGAGGATTGTGCGCTTGCCGCCGAAGAGCTCGAGGAGGGCCTCTTCTTGCGCCGGGTAGAGCGTCAGGCCGCGCGCCGAGACATGGGTCAGGAAGCGGAAGAGCACGGACGCCGAGCTCACCTTGCGCCGGCGCTGAGGAGGCATGTAGCCTCCGCGCCATCTCAAGCCCCTGCAAGACGAGGCTTCCGGACTCGGCGCTCGGTGCGGAGGGACTCCGGCGGGACTCTTGGCGCCGAAGGCTGCTTGTTTCACTGCGATCACCACCGCTGCACCGAGAAATCCACGCACCGCGCCTCTGGCCTCTGCGCTATTCCGTCACCTACAGCGCTCGCGGCTCATCGCTTCGGAGGGACCCGCCCATGCTGCTCCTGCCCCTCGTGCTCGCTGCCGGCCTGGGTGCCGCGGCGAAGGCCGCCCCGCCCGCGCCAGCCCAATCGCCGCCGCCGGCGCCAGCAATGCCCGCGGCGGGGGCCGGCCCGACCGTCCCGCCCACCGCCGAGGAGATCGCGGCGGCCGTCTTCCGCATCGAGGTCTTTCACTCCAGCGACGACCTGGCGACCCCGTGGCGGCTCGGCAAGCCCCGGTCGTCCACCGGTACCGGCTTCGCCATCCCCGGCGGGCGCATCTTCACCAATGCGCACGTCGTCTCCGGGGCCAAGCAGGTCCTGATCAAGCGCCAGGGCACGGCCGCCCCGGTGCCGGCCGACGTCGAGTTCATCGCCCACGACAGCGACCTGGCCCTGCTCAAGCCCCATGTCGCCTCCGCCCTCGACGGCGTCCGGCCCATCGAGCTGGGTGCGCTGCCGAAGCTGCGCTCGCAGGTGGTGACCTACGGCTTCCCCCTCGGCGGCCATGAGCTGTCGTCGACCGCGGGAATCGTCTCGCGCATCGAGTTCCGCCACTACGCGCACACCACCCTGGACGACCACCTCACCGTCCAGACCGACGCCGCGATCAACCCGGGCAACAGCGGCGGCCCGGTCGTGCAAGACGGCAAGGCCGTGGGCGTCGCTTTCCAGGGGATCAAGGACGCATCCAACGTCGGGTACTTCATCCCCCGGCCCGTCATCGACCGCTTCCTGGCCGACATGGCACCACGGCGACAGTGCCCGCGCCCGGGCCACCGACGGCGTGCTCGACCGGGTCGGGGCCTTCGTCGCCCGCCATGCCGCTGTGCCGCTGCTCGGGCTCGAGCTCAAGGGCGTCTCCACCGAGGTGTTCCGCTCGGACGCCGTGCTCGTCTCCGGCCAGGTCGCCGGGCTCGTCACCTCCTGGGATGGCAAGACCGACAAGCGGGTACGGGCCATCGCCTCGCCCGCGCTCAGGCAGTACCTCGAGCGCGCCACGGCCAGGGGCACCTACCGCGGCTTCACGCGGCCCGGCTTCGAGTGGCAGCCCCTGTCCAACCCCGCGCTCCGCGACGCGCTCGGCCTGGCCCACCGATCAGGCGTGCGCGTGACGAGTGTCCTCCCGGACGAGCCGGAAGCCGGCCTGCTCGAGCCGGGTGACGTGGTGATGGCGGTCGCGGGGCTCACGGTGAACCACGAGGGGCGGGTCCAGCACCCGCGCTTCGGGCGCGTCCCCCTGACCGTGCTCTGGAACGACGACAAGGGTCCCGGCGAGCTGCTGAAGCTCGAGGTCCTCCATCGCGGCCAGCCCAAGCTGATCGAGCTTCCGCTGCGGCGGCGCGACGCCGCCAGGGACCGGGTCCCCGGCGGGTGGTCGGGCGAGAAACCTCCCTTCGTCGAGATGGGCGGGCTCGTGTTCCGTC
>JACRCT010001157.1 GCA_016218885.1 Deltaproteobacteria bacterium
GCTCAAGCAGGTGGTGCCCAACACCGAGGTGCGCACCGTCGTCGTCAGCAGCATCTCCGACTTCTTCCCCTTCTTCCTGCGGATGCTCATCGCCGCCAAGCTGCGCCTGTCCGGCCAGGTGCCCAAGCTGGGTCTCCCCACCACCTCGCTCAGCAGCGCGCTGCGCCAGGGAATGGTGCAGCTGGCCAAGGCGCGCTTCGTGTCCGACAAGGGGACCAAGGCGACGGGGCGCGAGGATCTGGCGCTCTTGCAGTACACGGGCGGTACCACCGGCGCGAGCAAGGGGGCGATGCTCACCCATGGCAACCTGCTCGCCAACGTGGGGCAGATCAGCGAGATCACCAAGAACAGCCTCGACCATGGCCAGGAGACGGTGCTGACGGTGCTGCCGCTGTACCACGTCTTCGCCTTCACCATTAACCTGCTCTTCGGCTTCCACTCGGGCGCGCACAACGTGCTGGTGCCCAACCCGCGCCCGATGAAGAACGTGCGGCCGGCGTTCCGCGCCCACGAGGTCACCTGGACCACCGGGGTCAACACGCTGCTCAAGGCGCTGCTGGCCGAGCGCTGGTTCAAGAAGAGCCCTCCCAAGAGCCTGCGCGCGCTCTACTCCGGGGGCACCCCCACCCAGCCCGCGGTGCTGCAGGCCTGGGAACAGACCGTGGGCGGCGTCGTCATCGAGGGCTATGGCTTGAGCGAGGCGAGCCCGCTGGTGACGTTCAACCCCGCCACTCGCGACACGGCAGGCGTGCTGCGGCGCACCCACTCGCGAGTGGGCGGCGCGGGGCTGCCCTTGCCTGGCACCGACATGCGCATCGCCGCCGAGGACGGGAAGGCGCTGGCTCCTGGCGAGCGTGGGGAGATCACCGTCCGCGGCCCGCAGGTGATGAAGGGCTACTGGAACCAACCCCAGGAGACCGAGCGCGTGTTGCGCGACGGCTGGCTGCGCACCGGCGACATCGGCTGCCTGGACGAGTCCGGCTACCTGGAGATCACCGACCGCAAGAAGGACATGATCATCGTCAGCGGGTTCAAGGTCTTCCCCAACGAGGTCGAGGCCTGCATCGCTCTGCACCCCGATGTCGCCGACGTGGCGGTCGTCGGCGTACCCGACGAGGGCACCGGCGAGGCGGTCCGCGCCTTCGTGGTGCCCAAGAGCCCCAACCAGAAGCTCACTGCCGAGGACATCCGCGCCCACTGCCGGGAGCTGCTGGTCAACTACAAGATCCCCCGCAGCGTCAGCTTCGTGATGGAGATGCCCAAGAACTCGGTGGGCAAGGTGCTGCGCCGCGAGCTGCGCGGGCGGGCTGGCGCCGAGACATAGGCAGGGCGGAGCGGAGAGGGCGCCACTCGCCTAACTGTTCGACCTGAAGGCTTCCCAATCCTCCGGGCTCGAGCACGCTGCTATCCGTGTCCTCGCAAGCGCGCCTGGATTCGCTGGCGGACGTGCTCGGGCAGCGAGGCGACCAACGACTCAGGCAGCTGGCGAAGAAGGTGGTCGCTCAGGGAGAGAAGCCGCTCTTCTGGAGAAAGGTCCGCCAGGCGCTCCTCGGGGGACAGCCCAGCGAGGCGTTCCTCAGTCGACAGCCCACCAAGGCGTTCCTCGGTCGACAGCCCCTCGAGCCGCTGCTTTGGCGTGAGGGTCGCCAGCATCTTCTTGACGAGCTCGTCGTACCCTTCAAGTTGGCTCATCTGCATCTCCCTCGCTGGCCCATATACATGCGACCAACACCAGCGCAGCGCATCACCTTGGATCTTGCCGGTGGCCAGACAGCGGAGCAAGTCGTCGTGGTCTGCTTCGGAAAGCTCGCCCAGCACGACCACCCAGGCGGGCCAGGGGGTGCCCTTGATGCGATCGCAGCCCCTCGAACTCGACTCCAGCCGGCAGCCCATCCGGGCGATCTCGCGTGCCAGGTCGGAGGTGCGCGTCGCGACGGCGAGAACCAACGCCAGCTCCCCTCTCGCGAGCCGCTCGATGTGCTCCGCCTCGTACTGTGCGCCGTAGCTGAGAAGGCGGTAAGCGTCTCCGCGGCGAAAGGGCCGCGCTGGCGACTTGTATTCGACAAGAGCTTCGCGCTCCACGAGCGGCCAGAGCCCGCTGAGAATTCGCGCTTCCCCGTCCCGTCGCTCGACCCCCTCGCGGCGCAGAAGAAGCACGTCAACGCGCAGTGGATCGGACGAGAGCGGCACCTCGGCCTGCACCTCGAACCCCGGAGGCCGTCGCTCCTTGAGCGCTTCGACGAACAACACGTGCCACGCCGTGCGGATCGCTCCCATGGGCGCACTGTAGCTCGGGGGTCCGACAACGAAGCGCGCCCGCACTGCTGTTCAACGAGAGCGGGTACCTGTCGCCAACTCGATGGAGAGGCGAGGGCCCGTTCCCGGCCCATGCCATACTGGCCCCACTTCGCTGGAGGGAAACCATGCGCTTCGCCCTGCTCTGTGCCTTCCTGCTTGCCCCGGCGGCGGTCGCGGCTTCCGAGGGTGATCAGACTCCGTTCCCGCTGCCCCTCATCGATGGCAAGCCGCTCGCCGTGGTGAAGGGCCAGACGACGTTCCGGCTCCCCATGAAGTTCGCCAGAGCCGAGTCCTTCTTCCGCGAGCAGTTCAAAGGAGAGGCGAAGATCGCCTTCAAGTCCGAGGGCTCTGACGGGGCGCGCGTTCTCACTCTCAGGTCTAGCCGGTCGAAGGAGAGCTGGCACAAGGCGGTCGTCAAGGAGGGAGAGGTCGACACGCTCGTCGAGGTCTCGTTCATCTTCCGGGCGAACCCCGAGCAGGTCGGGGGCCGGATGCCCCCGATCCTCTTCATCCCGCGCTCGTCCGAGGTCTCCAAGGCGGTCGACGCCATCGATCACATGGAGAAGAAGCCCTGACCTGAGACCGGACCAGAGGAAGAGCGGCGCCGAGTTCTCGAATTCGGAGCCTGGTACCGACTACTTGGCCCGGCCCGGGTCGGCGCGGGCCGGCGTGGCCTGCCGAGCCCCAATACACTCTCGGTGCAGGATAGCGATCGTCGGGCAGCACGCCCAATCTGGTAGGTGCGCTCCTCGGCATTGAGAGGGCGCTATGACTCCGCGCCCACCGTCGAAGGCTGATGGCCAACTGCAAGATCCCCCGCAGCGTCAGCTTCGTGATGGAGATGCCCAAGAACTCGGTGGGCAAGGTGCTGCGCCGTGGGCTGTGCGAGCGCGCCGGCGCCGAGACTGGAGGAGAGTCGCGCTCGGCCGGCCGACATCAGAGACGCCCAGCGCACACTACCTGTCTCGTGAACGGCGACGGGCTCGGAAGAGGATCGCGAGTAGTGCCCCAAGACCACCGGTCGTCCCCGGGCTGGCGCTGCAGCCGCATGCGTTGGTGACTTCGCCCTCCCAGGGTTGCCGTGCGTCAGCCGTCCCGCCACTTGCATCCCCATCCAGGATGCGGGCTGCATCGAAGCCTTGCGCGTCGCCTGCACTGGAGTCGATCGTTCCTTGCGCATCGGGCAGCACGCTTGCGTCGACCGTGCTCACGTCCGGGCCCGGGTGAGAGGCGTCGGCAGCGTCCGAAGCATCGAGGCTCACCGCCGCGTCTTCAGTTTCCGCGGCGTCGGCTGCGGCTGCGCTCGCATCAGGGGAAAGACCCGCATCGGTGGCATCACCTACCTCGGGTGGAACCGGATTGCCCAGGTAGGACCAGACGTACTCGGTCAGCGAGCTCTTGGTGCAGAGCCCGCGGGCGAATCCGGGGTCGGTGCACATCTCTTTGAAGAGCCGCGCTTCGTTGGGCCAGGGCCACAGCGCCGCCGGGGTGAGTGCTCCGTCCTGGTAGCGCAAGCGCAGATCCGCACCGCAGTCGCTGCCGCCCTCGCCTGCTCCGACGCAGGGCGTGCCGGGCTCGACCCGGGTGAGGTGGCGCAACGCGGGGTGCGCAGACAGGTCGTGCGGGCCCGCCGACAGGTTTCGGTAGTCGCCGGACGAGTTGGAGCTGCAATCGTTCCAATCGGCCGTCGCCATGCTGCCCTGCGAGCTGCTCTGGCTGATGCCGAAGGCCCCGTTTTCGAAGACGATCGACGACGTGAAGGTCGTCGCTTCGCAGCCATTCCAGAAACCGTCGCTCGTCCCGCTCCGGCCGATCGTGACGTGGTCGACGACGTTGGCGGTGCAGGTGCCAGCGGCGTAGAGCGCTACGCCGAAGTCGGCGCTGTCCCAGAGGACCGAATGGCGAAGCTGGTTGCCGCTCCCGGTTCCGTTGTGGTCGAGGTACCAGCCGCCGCCGAGGTTGTTGAGCGCCAGGACGCCGTAGAAGCGATTGTTCGACACGTTCGGAGGCGGGCCATGCGCGGTCAAGTAGAAGGCCGCATTCGAGGTATCGGAGGCGGGTACGCTGTCGAGGACGATGACGTTCTCCACCAGGTTGTCGCTGGCGTAGTAGAGCGCGAGCCCGGCCTGGGGGTTTCCTCCGGAGCTGACGTCCGGTCCCTGGCGCAGCACCACGCGGCGGAAGGTGTTGAAGTCAGCGGTGGTATTGGGCGGGTTGCCGCCCGGTCCACCGTAGACGAGCACGGTGTAACGACCTCCGCCCCAAGCCCAGCTGTCTTCGACCAGAACGTGGTGCGTCCCGTCGCCCAAAGCCAGACAGGCGCCGTCGCTCACCGTGGCAGTGCAGTGCAGCCCGATCCGCTGGAAGGTGAGGTGGTGCGAGGGGCTGCCGGGTCCATTGCTAATGACCAGGATGGCGCTGTCGGGGGCGGTGACCGAGAACCCGGCGAAAACGAGGAAGGCATTGCCCAGGAAGCCTATGCCTTGCCGGATCTCTACCTGGCCGTCGTTCACCGCCTGGATGCGGATGGGCGCGCTCGAGCTTCCGGACTTGCCCGCGGGTGGAGAGGCGTCCTGGTTGTAGACTCCGTCGCCGACGAGCAACGTGTCTCCTGGGCTGAGGCAATTCCAGGCGGAGGCGAAGGTTGCCTTGGGGGTTGCGACCGATTGCGAAGCGGCGCAGGGGTGGGAGTCGTTGCCGGAAAGTGCCAGGTAGAAGCTCGCGGCGCGCGCGGGAGCCACTCCTCCGAGGACACCGAGAGCGGCCAGAAGCCAGAGTCGACGTCTCATTACGATTCATCCCCTTCCCGTGGCCGCTCGATGCCACGAACGTTTCCAACCCCCGCTTCGACAGTAGCCAGTGGGGGAACTGGCGTTGGCGCGCAGGTCATAGCGGAGCAACACAAACAGTACCCGACTCCGATATGCGCGTCGCCTGCAGGGTCACTGGGTGGTGATGGGATGGCGTCTCAGAAGATGCTGTAGGACAGGCGCAGCTGGAAGAGCTGCTCCCAGAGCGTCTCCGCGCCCGCCTTGCGATTGGGGTCGCGGGTCACGTTGAGCAGGTAGTTGAGCGAGGCGAAGCTGACCAGCCTCAAGCTCGCCTGGCTGCGCCAGGTGAAGACGGTGTTGTCGGGCTCGGTGAAGGGCATCAGGCCGTCGAGCTCGGTGGTCAAGGTGACCCAGCGCGACAGCCGCGCCGTGCCCACGATGGCCCCCTCCACGCCCTCGAGGTGGTAGCCGCTGACCTGCACCAGCCGATCGGTGCCGGTGGAGCCGTCGACGGCGAGCTCGCCGAAGGGGAAGTACTGCCGGAAGCCGATGCCGGCCCGGAGATCGAGATCGACCCAGACGGTGTGCAGGGCCCGGACGTTCCCTCCGGCACCCTCCTTGAGCTGCAGGGGGGCGAAGGGATCGCCCAGGCGCACCCGGTCGGTGTTCTCGAAGGTGCGCACCAGGCTCCCCTCCTCGTCGAACTCCTCGACGCTGCGCGGGGCGTCGTAGTCCTGCCAGCGCGGTAGGACCTTGGTCTCCACGCCGGCGCGGACATAGGGGCCGAGCCAGGGCAGCAGATGGAAGGTGTAGATGCTGTGCAGGTAGAGGCGATCGAAGTAGGGCGTGAAGCGCCGGGTGCTGGCAGGCCGCAGCAGCCCCTCCTCGAGATCGAAGCGGGTCACGAAGAGGTGCGGCTCCTTGAGGTAGCGCAACATGGCGTCGACGTAGAGGCTGAGGTCGAAGTTCCAGCCGGCGTTGCCCACGCCGTTGGTGTAGCTGACCTTGGCGTCGCCGCCGAGGACGAGCGCGCGCTTCCAGGGGCCGACGACCCCCGCGAGCGCCTCCTCCTCGCTGGAGACGCCGGCGCCGCGAAAGTCGTTGGTGTCCTGATCCTTGACCAGGGTGAAGCGGGTGAGCTTGCCCGGCTCGAGCTGCACGGTGGCGAAGTTGACGCGGTCGCGGTAGTTCCCGCCGGCCTGGACGATCTTGTACAGGCCGGGCGGCAGCAGCCACACCTTGACCTGCTCCCCCAGCTCCTCGTCGGCTCCGAAGCCGATGCCGTA
>JACRCT010001158.1 GCA_016218885.1 Deltaproteobacteria bacterium
AGCTGTGGAACAGCTTCGCCATCGCCGGGGCCTCGTCGCTGTTGGGCATCTTCCTGTCGGCGACCGCGGCCTATGCCTTCAGCCGCTTCCGCTTTCCGGGCCGTCGCGCCGGCCTGCTCGCCTTCCTGGCGACGCAGATGTTCCCCGGCACGATGATGATGATCCCCCTGTACCTTCTCCTGAACTACCTGGGGCTGCTCGACTCGATGGCGGGGCTCATCCTCGTCTACGCCACCACCTCGGTGCCCTTCAGCGTCTGGAACCTCAAGGGCTACTTCGACACCATCCCCAAGGAGCTGGAGGAGGCGGCGATCATCGACGGCGCGAGCCAGGCCCGCATCTTCTGGACGATCGTCATCCCGCTGTCCGCCCCGGCCATCGCCATCACCGCGCTCTTCTCGTTCATGACCGCTTGGAACGAGTACATCCTCGCGGCCAAGTTCATGGACAGCGAGCTGCACTACACCCTGCCGGTGGTGGTCAACGGCGCGGTGGGCAGCAAGAGCGTGCGCTGGGGCGACTTCGCCGCCGGCGCGGTGCTGGTCTCGGCGCCGGTGGTCGCCCTCTTCCTGGGCCTGCAGCGCTTCATCGTCGGCGGGCTCACCGCGGGCGGCGTGAAGGGGTAGGTCTCCTCGAGGAGCGTCAGGAGTATCTCTAGAGTGCGGGCGGCAAGCCGTCTGCCTTCTGCTGGAAGAGGTTGGCGAGGGCGTCCAGGGGACGCGTGCCGCCTCTGCTCGAGATCGGCCGGAGAGGCTCCCCGTGACCATCGTGGGTAAACGCCGTCGCTGCGCTAGCTTGAGTGGTGCCATGTCAGCAATGAATCGAACAGGGGCCCGCTCCTTCGACCCGATTGACCCGCTGAGCCCCTGCTCGTGCCGGGAGCCGGCTCATGGGTGGCAGGAAGCTGTCCTGCTCGGGCAGGAGTCCAGCTCTGCGTCGGCGGGGGCCAGCGATCGACGAGCGCCCGAGGCCTCTGCCCTATCAGCGAGGCTCCAGGGGTCGCGCCTAGGCAGGGCCATGGTGGCCGCTCCGAGTCGAGAGCCATGGGCTCACTGAGCACAGACACCCTCAAGAGCACCCACCCGGCCTCGGGTGGGCGCGCGATCCAGGTTCTGCTCGTTGACGACGAGCTCGACCTCCTCGCGGTCGCCAAAGAGTTCCTCGAGCTCGACGCCGAGCTCCATGTCCGTACGGAGAGCTCGGCAGGACAGGCACTCGAATCCATCGCCAGAGATCTGCCCCACGTCGTCGTCTCCGATTTTCAGATGCCGCACATGGACGGGATCGAGCTCCTCAAGCAAGTCCGCTCGAAGTACAGGGACCTGCCTTTCATCCTGTTCACCGGCAGGGGCCGCGAGGCGATCGTCATCGACGCCTTGAACCACGGGGCCGACTTCTACCTGCAGAAAGGAGGAGATCCCGAGGCCCAGTTCGCGGAGCTCGGCAGCAAGATCCGCCAGGCTGCGGGCAGACGACGGGCGGAGCGGGCTCTCGCCGAGAGCGAGGCGCGCTTCCGGGGGATGTTCGACCAGGCATTCCAGCTCGCCGGCGTGCTCGACCTGCAGGGTTGCCTGGTGCGGATCAACGCCACGGCACTCGCCATGATCGGCTTGAACGAAGCTGAGGTCCTGGGCCGGCCTTTCTGGGAGACGCCATGGTGGACGCACGACACGGCCGCCCAGCATCGCGTCCGGGACGCCATTTCTCGCGCCGCGGCGGGGCAGACCGTGCGCTTCGAGACCACGCATCTCGATCGCACCGGAGCCTCGCACACGATCGATTTCAGCTTGAAGCCCCTGGTCGACGACCAGGGCTCGGTCATCGCGCTGCTGCCCGAGGGTCGGGACATCAGCCATATCAAGGCCGCCGAAGCCGAGCTTCGAGAGGCGAAGGAGACCTTCCGCGCCGTCATCGACCACAGCTACGACGCAGTCCTAGTCCACGACTCCGATGGCCGTGTGCTGGACGTGAACGCCACGATGCTGCGGATGTACGGGGTGACCTACCAGGAGGCGCTGACCTACTCGATTGCCGACTATTCGGGGCCCGCGAGCAGCATGGGGCAGGCCAAGGACATCTGGGCGCGGGTCCTCGGGGGGGAGGACCAGCTCTTCGCCTGGCAAGCCAGGCGCCCGAAGGATGGAGCTCTCTTCGACGTCGAGGTCTACCTCACGCGGGTCTCTGCAGGCGACCGGCCGCTCATCTTGGCCAACGTCCGCGACATCACTGAGCGCCGAAAGGCCGACGAGGCCCTCCGCGCGTCGGAGAGCAAGTACCGGCAGCTGCATGAGTCGATGATCGACGCCTTCGGCAGCTGCGACCTGCACGGCCGGATCCAGGTTCTGAACGAGGCCTTCCTGCGCATGGTCGGCTACAGCCGCGACGAGCTCGCACGCATGACCTACCGGGACCTGACCCCAAAGCGCTGGCATGCCATGGAGCAGCAGATCATCGAGCAGCAGGTCTTGGTGCGCGGCTACTCCGCTCCCTACGAGAAGGAGTATCGCCGCGAGGACGGGACGATCTTCCCGGTGGAGCTGAGGACCTACCTGCTCCGGGATTCGAGCGGCCGTCCGGAAGGCATGGCGGCCGTCGTCAGGGACATCACCGAGCGCAAGAGCATGGAGCGAGCCATCCAGGAAGCCCACCGTAAGCTGCGCTTGCTCGAGAGCATCACCCTCCACGACATCGCCAACAAGGTCAGCATTCTGCGTGAGGGCGGTCGCCTCGCGTCCGCGGCCAACAGCGACCCGGACGTGGCGGACCTGCTGCGCAGGATGCAAGCGGCAACGGCCGCCATCGTCAGGCAGATCGACCTCGCTCGCGCCTATCAAGAGCTCGGCGACCATGCCGCCGGCTGGTTCGGTGTCGAGGAGATGGTCGCCAAGACCCGGACGCCAGAGGTGGCCTTGGACGCCAGCTGCCGAGGCGCGGAGGTCTTCGCCGACCCGATGATCGAGCGGGTCTTCCTCAATCTCTTCGACAACGCCACCCGACACGGAGGGCACGTCAACAGGATAGGCGTTCGCTGCGAGGCGGTCCCGGAGGGGCTTCGGCTGATCGTCGAGGACGACGGCGTGGGGGTTTCCATCGGCGAGAAGGAGAGGATCTTCGAGAAGGGCTACGGCAAGCACACCGGCTTCGGCCTCTTCCTCGCCCGGGAGATCCTCGCCATCACCGGCATCTCCATCCGTGAGACCGGGCTGCCGGGGAGGGGCGCGCGGTTCGAGCTGCGGGTGCCGTCGGGGGCCCATCGACAGGCCTCAGGGCATGTCCAGCAGACGCCTTTCGGTCGTGCTGGCGCCTTGGATGGCCAGGGTCCGGACGGGAGTTGAAAGCCCAGCCCAGATCTGCGCA
>JACRCT010001159.1 GCA_016218885.1 Deltaproteobacteria bacterium
ACCAGGTCGTCTGTCCCGGCTTTTGGTAGGCGCTGGCCATGGCTCGCTCGCTCTCGTGCAGCGGGGGAAGTCGTCGCGATGGTGCTGCAGACCTGGACGCGATTGCCAGTCGAACCTGCTCCCTGCAGCTAGTTCTTGCCGCGGGCGAAGTTCCGAATGGCCGCCGGGTCGAAGCGCAACATGCGAGAGAAGCGGAGGCAGGGAAGCTCTCCGCGTTGGGCTGCGTGGTAGACCCAGCTCACGCTCGTGCAGAGGTAGCGCGCGGCGTCCTGGGGCGTCCACAACGTCTCGTCCTCGGTCTTCTCGACGGTCTCGTTTGCCATGGGTTCCTCCGATGAGCCGGGCACTTGAGCAACCGACGTACCACCCCGGGTTGGCCGGCGCTGCCCATGAAGCTCCGGTGCACGACCTCGACGGTTCGCGCAGTTGCGCTCCAGCGCTTCGCGCAATTGCGCTCCATGGTTCGCGCAAATCGCTCCATCGACGCAGGCAATCGCCCCATCGTCAGGGGTTATCGCTCCCTCGCTGGCCCTAATCGCTCCCTCGCCAGCAGGTCCCCGCGTTCGCGTTCGTCTCCACGCGGCCCGCGGTGAGCCGGCTCCAGCTTCCCGCTCCAATTCACTCGGCTTTCAGCGCGGCGGCCCCGTCGGCACTGCGCTTGCGAAAGGGGTCGGCATCACGTTCGCGGCGGTCGCGAACACCTTCCCCCACGCAGCGCCCGAGGAGAAACCATGGAAACGACTGGCTGGCAGACGACCGAGGAACTGGCGAAGAAGCTGGACCAGGGCAACAGCACCTGGCTGAAGATGCAGAACGACGGAGACAAGGCGGTCGTCGTCTTCCTGGGCGAGCCCTTCCCCCGCGAGGTCTGCTTCCTCGACGGGAAGTACATGCCCTTCGACGAAGCGCTGAAGGCCCAGGGGCACAAGCCCTCGCTACGCGTCGCCTTCAACGTGGCCGTCTACGCCACCAAGGAGGTCAAGGTCCTCGAGCAGGGCGTCCTGTTCTTCAAGGACCTCATCCAGGTGCGCCAGAAGTACGGCCTGACGGGCTGGGCCTTCGAGCTCTGCCGCCACGGCGCCGCGAAGGATCCGAAGACCCACTACTCGATCCTCCCCGAGACCCAGCTCACGCCCGCCCAGCAGCAGGAGTTCCAGAAGCTCGCGCTCCACGACCTCGCCGCCCTGTACGACGGGAGCGGGAACACGACGGACGCAGCCTTCCCGCTGATCGACGAGAAGACCGTGCAGTCGATCATCGTGGTTCTCAAGTCCCTGCCGAAGGAGGCCGTCGACCGTTTCTGCAAGAAGGTCGGCGTGGCCCGGATCCGCGAGATCACCACCGTGCAGCTGCAGCTGGCCCTCGACGTGCTCGACGCGCTCGCGATCGAGTTCAAGCCCGCGGCCGAGGTCAACCCGTTCGACTGACCGCCGGTTCGGCAACGTGACCACTCCCGCGAGCACGGCGGGGGTGGTCGCGGCTCACCGAAGTTCGTCCCTCCCCTTCGATTCGGAGTCGCCGTGGCTTTGCCCGAAGTCGCCTGCGGGAAGTACATGCCCGGCACCGGGAGGAGCTGCCTGCACTACCTCCCCGGTGGCCCGTGCAACCGCCCCGACGAGTTCATGTGCGTCGAGTGGCTGAGGGCCAACGGCTTCCTGTGCGATCCGGTCCCTGACGCGCTCGAACACCTGAGGCAGCTCAGGACGATTGCTCCGCCTCCCGCCCCATCGAAGCCCCTTCCCATCCAGATCGGTCTGTTCCCCCGCCTTCGTCCCCAGAGGTCCCGATGACGTTCAAGAACGAGTACCTGTCCGCCTCCCGCCTGAAGCGCTTCGCGCAGTGCCCGAAGAGCTTCGACCTGCACTACGTCCGCGGCGAGCCCGCCGCCTTCAACCCAGCGACCACCTTCGGGTCCGTCCTCCACTCGGCCCTCGAGCGCGCCTACCGCGTGATTGTCGCCGAGAAGATCACCGGCCGGTTCCCCGAGGACCGCCTGCTCGCGTTCTTCGAGGAGGAGTGGGCCCTGGCCAGCCTGTCAGACTTCGAGAGCTTCCAGGACGGCGTGAAGATCCTGCGCGACTACGTCCAGGCCCACGCCCTGGTCGAGCACGAGAAGATCCTGGGTATCGAGCAGGAGTTCCAGTTCGAGCTGGAGGGCTTCCAGGTCCGCGGGTTCATCGACCGGGTCGACCGGCTCGACGCCGAAACCGTCCTCATCACCGACTACAAGTCGAACCGCGCAATCTTCACGCGGGTCGAGGTCGACCAGGACCTGCAGCTGTCCATCTACGCCATGGCGGCTCAGAAGCTCTGGCCGTGGGCCAAGACCATCCGCCTGTCGTTCTGCCTGCTCCGGCACGGCATCCAGATGGAGACCTCCCGCAACGATGAGGAGCTGGGGGCGGCGCGCAAGTACATGGTCACCCTCGCCCGGGCCAGCGAGCAGGCGGCAGAGTTCCCGGCCCGGCTCAACGAGAACTGCGGCTGGTGCGACCACCGGGCGCAGTGCCCCGAGTACCACCGCGCGCTGCTGGGCAAGGTCGAGAACGTCTGCACCGACGACCAGGATCTCTCGGCTGTGGCCCGGGAGCGGGAGGAGGTCGCCAGGCTCGCCAGGATCCTCTACGCCCGCAAGGAGGCCCTGGAGAAGATCCTCAAGCGGCGCCTGGACGAGGGCGGCACGCTCGAGCTGGGCGGGGTGGCCTACTCGCTGGCGAAGACCGTCCACCTGAGCTACCCGCCCGACACCACCCTCATGCTCCTGCACGAGTTCGTGGGCGGCGAACCGGAGGACCTGGCAGCGCAGCTGCTGGTCCTGGACAAGGGCTCCGTCGATGACCTGGTGAAGAAGGTCGCAAAGCAGCTGACCCCGGCCGAAAGCCGGCTGCTCAAGGTGCGGCTGGAGGCAGTCGCCCAGAAGACCTACTCGCCGCGCTTCGTCGCGGAGCGCGTGAAGACTGCAGAGGTGGCGCCATGAACACCGCTTCCGTGGTGACCAAGCCCGGGGTCGAGGCCTCGCTCCAGAGGCCTCCCGTCCTCCGAACGCTGGTCTTCCTCGACCTCGAGACCACCGGCCTCGATCCGCAGAGGGACGAGATCATCGAGGTCGCAGCCATGCGCGTCGATCCGACCAGCCTCGCGGTCGAGGCCTGGATGGACACGAGGGTGGCGCCCTCGGCGCTCGTAGTCCTGGACCCCGAAGCCGCCGCGCTGAACGGGTTCAAGGCCGAGGACTGGCAGGACGCACCGGGGCTGGAGCGGGTCCTGCCCGCGCTCGCACGGTTCCTGGAGGGGTGCATCATCGTCGGCCACAACCCCGCCTTCGACTGGGCCTTCCTCCAGGCCGGGTTCCGCCGGCTGGGGATCCGCCCTCCCGAGGTTGGCCACCACCTGGTCGACACGGCGTCGCTGGCCTGGCCGCTCCTCCGCCACGGGTTCATCCAGTCCCTGTCGCTGGCGGCGCTCTGCGACCACTACGGGATCTCGAACGCAGGGGCTCACCACGCGCTCGAGGACGTGGTCCGGACCTACCGGGTGTTCCTGCGCCTGCTTCGGGCCGAGGGCAACGCCGCCGTGGTCGAGGGCGGGGGTGTCCAATGAACGGCGCCGGCTGCAGGAGGAAGGGCCACGATTGGGAGCGCGAGCTCGCGCGGCTCCTGGGCGAGGTCTTCGGTCCTGAGAACGCGCGGCGCGGAATCCAGTACCGGAGCGGGACCGAAGTGCCCGACGTCGACGTCCCCGCCTTCTGGGTCGAGGCCAAGCGCGGGCGCAAGACGAACATCCGCGCGGCCTTGAAGCAGGCGAGGACCGCGTGCCGGGCGCCCAAGTGGCTGCTCGCCGTCTGCAAGGACGACAAGGAGCCGGCGATCGCCGCCATGTACCTGGACGACTTCGTAGACCTCCTCCGCGAGTGGTGGACCACCCGCCAACGGTAGCGCCCGAACCGACCCCGACCGGCTGAGCTCAAGCCGGTCGGGCACATGCCGGAGCCCCAGCCATGTTCGAGATCAACGGCCCTCCGGGCCGCGACGGAGGCGTGCGCCTTCGCCCCTACCAGACCGAGGCAATCGACCGCGTCCGCGACCGCATTAGGAGCGGCGTGCGCAGGGTGGTCCTCGTCCTCTCAACAGGCGGGGGCAAGTGCCTCGCACGCGGGACCCCTGTCCTGATGTTCGACGGGTCGATCAAGACCGTTGAGCAGGTCGAGATCGGGGACCTGCTGATGGGCCCCGACAGCCGCGCGCGCACCGTCCTCTCGCTCGCCCACG
>JACRCT010001154.1 GCA_016218885.1 Deltaproteobacteria bacterium
CGAGTCGGGGGAATTCGTGGTCAGCCGCGCCTCGATGCCACGCGCGAAGGCCACCGCGGCCAGCACCAGCAGCGGCAGCGCAGCGTTGAGCGAGGTCTGCGACAGCCCCAGCCCCAGTAGACGTACCAGCCCCAGCCACCAGACCAGCGAGGTCCCCGCGGACAGCAGGATCAGCGCGATCACCGCCGGCCGCCTCACGCCCACGGCGAGCACGCCCAGCAGCAGCAGCACGAAGGCCGGGAAGATCCACTTCAGCTGCGTATAGACCTTCTTGGTGACCTGCAACGTGAAGAAGGGCGCGCCGAAGTAGTAGGCCTTGAGCGGGCCCTTCTCCTTCTCGACGATCGACTCCACCACCCGGGCGATCTCCGCCGAGTCCTTGCGCGGGTCGGCGCGCACCAAGACCGCGTAGCCCCACTGGTCCCGGCTGATCATCGCCCCCGAGACCTGCAAGTCGGCGGCGATCTTCTTCGACAGCGCCTCCAGGCCCGCCTTCTCCTGGGGGATCTCGGCCACCAGCAGCTCGTTGACCAGCGAGCCGTCTTCGCCTTCGCGCGCAGTCTCGATGTTGGTCAGGCTGCGTGCCCCGAGGATTCCCGCCGACTTCTGCTCGCCGAGCAGCTGGGTCACCCGCTTGAGCGCGGCGAGCCCCTCGGCGGTCAACGGTGCTTTCGTCTCCTCCAGGCCCACCATCAGGGCATTGAAGGCGTCGAAGCGCTTGGACAGCTCGAGCCAGGACCCCACCTCCGGCGCGTTGTCCGGCAGGTACTCGGTCACGCCCGAAGTGAAGGGGATGCCAGGAGCGAGGGTCACGGCGGCGGCGGTCAGACCCAGCGAGAGCGCCAGTGCGAGCCAGCGCAGGCGCATCACGGCAGCGATGGCGCGATCCCAGAGATTCATGGATCCAGTCCTTGAGGCACGAAGGCCGCCCGGCGCACAGGCACCGCGGCGGCCTGGCGATTCAGGGCGAGCGAGGCAGCCCGCTAGCGGGGCGCGTCGCGAAACAGGGTGGTGGCGTTGGCGAGCAGCTGGGTGCAGCTGAAGGCGGCGTCCACGCAGCGCATCTGGTAGACGCTCCTGCACTCGCCGCGCGGGGTGATGGGCGCCACGATCTTGAGCGACTCGATGCTCGCGCCCAGCGCGTTCTCGCTGATGGCGAAGGTGGCCTCGCCGGTGACCCAGGTGGATTCCGCGGAGATCTGCCCCGGCTTGAACGTCCAACGCGAGCGGCGCGCCATGTAGCGCTCACCGGCGGGGTTCTCGACCTGCATGGTCACGCCCGGCTTGCCGTCCTCGTCCTGGTCCCAGACCTTGGCGTCGCCGGCTTCGGCGGGAAGAGGGTCGGTCAGGGGGTTGGCGAGGTTCTTGGTACCCCAGAGCCAGGCGACGTCGGCGACGCTGAAGGTCCCGTCACCAGGCAGAGGAAGGGACAGGCCCGCCTTTCCAAGGGCGGTGCGGGTCTTGTCGGGGATGCGGGTCTTGCCAAAGGCGATCGGCTTGCCGTCCTTGTCGGTCAACGTCGAGCCCTGCGTGCAGAAGGAGAGCTCGAGCGAGGAGCTGTCCGCCGAGAGGCCGGCGACGAACTGGTCGGTCAGGGTGATGTTCCAGGGGCCCATACCCGCGGGGCTCATGGAGCCGAACTGGACCACCCGCACCGCCCATCGGCCCGCGGTGAGGCCGGAGCAGGTGCCCGTCACGCTCGCCGCCGCGGCGCCCGGGTCGTCGGGCATGGGGCAGGGATCGGGCGGCGGTGGCGGCGGTGGCGGCGGAGTCGGGTAGAGCACTTCCAGGCGTGCCGCGCCATCCGCCTGCCAGCCGCAGCCCGCAAGTGCGGCAAGGCCCGCCACGAGGATCGCCAGGATCGTTCGCTTGTTGAGCATCGCCGCCTCCTACCAGGTGACCTTGGTGCGCAGGTACGCCACGTTGCGGCCCGAAGCCTTCTGGCCGAACTTGCTGCGCGCCGCATAGTCGAGCACGTCGGGCGCTCCGTCGCCGTCCTTGTCCAGGGCGTGCGTCGAGCCACCGTAGATCCACGCGCCCGCGGAGACCTCCACGCCGGGCACCACGATCCACAAGATCTCGGGGTTGGTCTGGTTCGACAGGTCGTCCACGTTCACGATCGCCGAGATCTGGAGCTTGATGGAGTCGTCCTTGAGCGAGAGCCGCGGCGTCAACGCCACGTAGTTGTGCAAGCCGTAGCGGTCGTTGAACTCGTCGAAGAAGCCGCGCACGTACATGGCGTTGACCATCAGCCAGGAGGTGAAGGTGTAGTCCAGGCCCACCGTGGCCTTGATGAACGGATCGCTGGGCACGTTGATGTCCGAGAGCGCGAGGACCTGGGTCTCTCCCTGGTAGGCCCTCATCGCGAAGATGACCTCTTCGGGGAAATACACGGCCAGCTCGCCGACCAGGCCGATGTCGAGCATCCACGGCGCGGTGTAGCTGAAGTCGAGGCCCGCGACCTGGATGCGCGGGTAGAGCACCTCGGCGACGTAGCGCACGTCCGTCTTGGAGGAGTCGGTGGCCGAGGTGGTGGTGGTGGCGACCGCGGTGTAGGCCACCGGGAAGCTGAAGCGGCCGTAGTAGTAGGACAGGCCCAGGTCGAGCTCGCCCAGCCGCAGCCGCGCCCGGAGCGCTACCTGCGACTCGGAGAAGCGGTTCTTGGGCATCACCGTCTGCACCTCGGGGTCGCCGAAGTTGAGGGTGCAGGGGTCGACCAAGCCGAACATCTTGGCCAGCTCGTCGGACTTCGCCAGCGAGAGTGGAGGCGGGGGCGAGGAGAGCAGGCAACCGCGCGCGTCGCGCTCCACTGCGAAGCCGTAGGCCGCCGAGGACGGCAGCTGCGAGGGCTTGAAGATGGGGATCCACACCGCGTTCAGCGTGAGCCAGTCGGTGGGGTAGAGGTCCACCGCCACCATCTGATTGGGCACCTTGCGCGCGTAGACCATGGGGTCGGAGAAGTCGTGCCCGTTGATGTTGTCGGTGGGGTTGAACATGTCCGCCGAGCCCCAGGTCTGCACCATGCGGCCCGCCTTGAGGTCCATCCACTTGAAGGGCACGCCCTTGACCGCCAGGTAGGCCTGATCGAGCTGGAGGCTGAAAGGGTCGACCTTGTTGCGGTCGGTGGTCTGCGTCATCTGCGTCACTTCCATGAAGCCGAAGTAGCGCAGGCGCGCGTCCACCACCGCCACCAGCTGCTCGCTGGGGGTGATCTCCAGGCGCAGGTCGAGGTCGTTGCGATTGGTGGAGAAGCGGTAGCCGTCGCCACCAGCGCCACGGTAGTCCTCGATGTCGAAGCGGATGTCGGACTGGCCGTAGCCGGAGAAGTTGATCTTCTCGAGCCACTCCGGCGCGGCGTGGGCGAGCGCCGGCGCCAACACGAGCAGCACGGCGACGGTGCCGATGCGGTAGCCGTTCATGGACTCCCTCGGGTCCTGCCCGCTGACAGCGGCGGGCGGGCGGGCGATCAGCTCTGCTTGGGTATCACTTGGCTTCAAGCTCGCTCGTGAGCGACCAGATGCTCCGACTGCTGGCAGCCCCGCGAAGGCTTGGCGGGGCAACCTTGAGGCACGACTTCATTCAGTCGACGGCTACTTGCCCCACTGGAGCTGGCGCACGGTGAACAGGTCGTCCTTGAGGCCCTGGTTGAAGCGGAAGGCCTTGGTCTCCATGATCGTCGCGTGCCCGGTGCGAGGGTCGGTGACCTCGACGTGCATGTTGTGGCGAACGCCGTTGCCGAAGTCCTGGTTCTTGGAGCACACCAGCTTCTTCACCAGCTCCTTGCCCTTGAAGTAGTGCGTCTCCATCTGGCCGAAGTGGCCCTTGTCGATCTTGTGGATCACGCGGGTGTAGTCGGTCTTCTCCTCGGGCTTGGGCGTGAGCGACACCCAGTATCCGGTCTCGTCCTCCTTCTCCAGGGTCGGCGTCCAACCCTTGCCCCAGGCCGTGATGGCCATGTCGTCGTTGGTCATGTCCGAGCCCGCGAAGCCCTGGCTCATGGTGTTGGCGGTCACGCGCCGGACCTTCTTGAAGCCCGGCAGGTAGACGTAGACGCTGTTGCGGTCCTCGACGAGGGTGGCCATCCCCTTCATCTCGCCGGAGCTGAACAGCAGGAGGCGCTTGGCGTCGCCCTTCTGGTGCATCGTGAACTCGTAGGTCTTCTTCGAGCCGTCGACGTCGCGCACCGTCAGCGCCATCTCCATGGTCTGGTCGGTGAAGCCGTTGTTGGTGCGGTCCATCTTGTCGAGGATCTCCTGCGCCGAGAGCTTGGCGGCAGGTGCCGGCTGGGCGGCGGGGGCGGGCAGCGCCGCCGGAGCGGGAGGCGCCGCAGGCACGTCGTCCGCGTAGGCAACGCGGGCCGAGCCGAGCACGGCGAGGGAGGCCAGAGCAGTCAGGGCATGGCGCATCATGGTGAGGAGCCTCCTGGCGAACAGCGGACGGGCGAAGTCGCACGTTCTAGGCGGAAGCCCTGGAAAAGTCACACCCCTCCCCTCCTCCACACGTGCGGAATCGCACGTCCGGCGCCCTCTCGGAAAAGGCGCGGCGGAACGTGTTGCGGCTGGTCGGTGCTCTTCCCCACACCCATGCCACCGCCGCCAGCATCACGAGGGTCACCGCCCACCAGAGCCAACGCTTCCTGGCCCTCCCCCTCTGTTGCCAACGTGGCGACCGGCCGTCTGCCGGGCAAGCCCAGACATCGATGGGGAGTACTACGCTTCGCTCCCGAACTGCCGAAGCTCTCCGCCTTCGATGAGCCAGGTCGAGCGGGCGCAACGCCGAGCGAGCTGCTCGTCGTGGGTCACCAGCACCAGCGCACCCGGGTAGCTCGCAAGCGCCTCCTCGATACGCTCCACCGAGGGCAGATCCAGGTGATTGGTCGGCTCATCGAGCAGCAGCGCCCAGACCTGCCTGGACAAGCCGAGAGCGAGCGCAAGCTTTCGCGCCTCCCCGGGCGACGGGCATTGGGACGCGAGCAGCCTGCCGGGGTCGGTCCCCAGCGCCGCC
>JACRCT010001170.1 GCA_016218885.1 Deltaproteobacteria bacterium
CCGCAGGCCGAGTCGACTTGCTGTTTCGCATGCTGACTGGGCGCGAGACTTTCGTCCCCCACGAAGCGCTCGTGGCCGAGCCTGGAATCGCGGACCGGCTGCGAGACACCGCCTTCGATTCATCTCAGAGCATTGCGACGCGGGCCGAGGCCCTGTCTATCCTCGCGGACAAGGGCGGCTCCCAGCCGATACCCGATCTGCCCGACTCCCCGCTGCTCTCGAAGCCGGTTTCGCACCGGGATGTGTACGAGTTGTTGTTCTGCCGCTCCTGGGTCCGAATCGCGTCGCGAGGTCGGGCCCCGGGCGCAGAAATCGACTATCTAGTCGCCCTCTTAATCGCGACTCACCGCAGTTGCCGTTCCTTCGCTGCCCGCCTGCATTTGGAGCAAACGGGCGAGGTGGCCGTGCAGCCGCTTTGTCGGCTGCTGCTCTCATCTGACGCTCCCCTCGGCTCTCGGGCGGAGGCCCTCGGCACTCTCTCGGCAATCGCATCCCCTCTCGCCAACGCGGCTCTGCTTGCGGTGGCCAGCAACCCGGTTGAGGAGGGCTCTCAGCGGTACCACGCCCTGAGGGTGCTCGAGACCACCGGGGATGCCGATACGCTTCCAGCACTAAACCGCATCGCCGCTACGGCCCAGGTCGAGGCACCGTACGAGATCCCGAAGACGGCCGAGCGAGCCGTTCGGGCCATCGCGAGCCGTGGGGGCCGGTCCACTCCGCAGCGCTGCATCGCGTCGCCGCGAATCCATCCCCCCGAGGGCCGATGATTGGGCAAGGACGAGCTTGGGCGGCGCTGGTGGTGCCATTCGGGGCGGGGCTGGAGCCGCTATACCCGGCGCTGGAGATTTCGGGGTCGGACGCGGCCGACGCCGACCTCCGCTCAGACGAACTTGCGCGCCGAACCTCAGCGGCCGTCTGGCTCGAAGGCCTCCTCGATGCGACCTTTGGCTTCGACGCCAGCGCGAGCGAGGCGAAACGGTCGCGCAACCGCGAAGCGATCTCACTGCGGCTGGCTGGTCACCGCTCGCCAGCTCCCTCACCAGGACATTGATTCGCAGCACCGGACTACTACTTGACCCACCCCCTCCGAGCCCGTGCCTCCCTCCGTCGCCCGCTCCTCGCGGGCGCCGCGCTCGCGCTCGTCGCCCTCAGCGCCTGGTTCGCCAGCACCCTGCACCACGCCCTGCTTGACCCGGTCGCCTCCAAGCTCATCGTCGACCGGCGCGGGCGCTACCTCGGCGAGGTCCCCGGCGCCGACGGCGAGCTCGGCTTCTGGCCGCCCGCCGCCGCGCTCCCCGAGAAGATGGTCCGCGCCACCCTCGAGACCGAGGACCGCTTCTTCTTCTCTCACGCCGGCGTCCGCCCACAGTCGCTCGCGCGCGCCGCGGGGCAGAACATGGTGAACCGCGAGGTCATCTCCGGCGCCTCCACCGTCGCCATGCAGGTCGCGCGGATGCAGACCCCCGGGCGGCGCAGCCTGCTGCGCAAGCTCCGTGAGATGGCCGAGGCGCTCCTGCTCGTCCGCGAGCACGGCCACGACCGGGTCCTGCGCCAGTACCTGCGCCTCGCCCCCTACGGCAACAACGTCCGCGGCGCCGGCCGCGCGGCGCGTCTCTACTTCGACAAGCCCGTCGAGGACCTCAGCTGGCTGCAGGCCGCCTTCCTCGCCGGGCTGCCCCAGGCCCCCGGCCGCATGAACCCCTACGAGCCGGCCGGCCTCGCCCGCGCCACTCGCCGGGCGCGCCGCATCCTCCACACGCTGCACGCCCGCGGTGCCATCACCGCCGAGGACCTGCGCCAGGCGCTCGCGAGCGACCTGCGCCTCGTCCCGCGCCCGCACCGAGATCCCTCGGCCTTGCACGCCGTGCTCGCCTGGGCCGAGCGTCTCGAGGGCCGCCCTGCTCCGACCTCCACCGCCACGCTGGATGTCGACGTCCAGACCACGGTGACGCGCATCCTGAACGACAACCTGGACCGGCTCGGGGACGTGAGCGCCGGCAACACCTCCGCGATGGTCGTCGACCTCGCCACCGGCGACGTGCTCGCCTACGTCGGCTCGCGCGACTACTTCGCCAAGGAGACCCGCGGCGCCATCGACTTCGTGCAGGTGAAGCGGTCGCCCGGCTCGGCGCTCAAGCCGTTCGTCTACGCCCTGGCCCTCGAGCGCGGCCGCTACACCGCGGCGAGCGAGCTCCCGGACACGCCGCTGGAGATCCCCGCGGGCTACGGGCGCGCGTACCTGCCCGAGAACATCAACCACACCTTCCAGGGCCCGATGCTGCTGCGGGAGGCGCTGGCGAACTCGCGGAACATCCCGGCGCTGGAGGTGCTGGCGGACGTGGGTATCGAGCCGACGCTGGCGCTCCTCGAGCGGGGCGGGGTGAGGGGCATCTCGTTCGAGCCGGGGCGGTACGGGCTGGGGCTGGCCATCGGGGCGCTGCCGGTGACGCTCGAGGAGCTGACCGGGCTGTACGGCGCGCTGGCGCGGCAGGGCGAGTCGCTGCCGTTCCGGCGGTTCGTGGACGAG
>JACRCT010001171.1 GCA_016218885.1 Deltaproteobacteria bacterium
AAGAGCGCCTCCGACGTCTACGTCGGTGAGGACGGCAGCACGAACGCCGGCCTGCATCACTGGGACGGTTCGGCGTGGTCGGTCCTCAATCCGGGCAACTACGTCATCGGGCTCTTCGGTTATGGCGGCGAGCTCGCGGTCATGGAGATCGACGGCGCCTGGAACCCTACCCGGTTCATCAAGACCTGGCCGGGCTCCACCACGCTCTTCACGGGCAGCAGTAGGAGACTCGTGTCTGCGGCCGAAGGGGCGCCAGGGGAGCTCTGGGTCTCCGAGCAGTCGTACTACAGCAGCACCTACACCAACCACCTCTCGAAGGTCGTCGGAGGGATCGCGGGTTCTGCTACCACTTACAATTCCTCGGATTTCGCTTTCGTAGCGCCGCGGACCTCTTCGGACGTCTGGTACGCCTCCAGCAGCGCAGGGGGAAAGCAGTTCAACGGTTCGAGCTGGGCCAGCGGCACTATCGGCGGTGTGCCCGCCGTTACCTTCAACGCAGCGCACACATCGAACGGCCGGAGCTTCTTCGTCGGCCGCTGGGGCCAGATCCTTCGCCGCGATGGCGCGGGTTGGAGTCGGTTGACCTCACGCGCGGAGCCCGTCACCGGTCAGCCGATCGAGGGGATCAATGCCGTCTACCCGTACTCGTCGACGAAATTGGCGCTCGACGCCGACGTCTTCCACGCGGACGGAACCACGGAGCGGATCTTCGGCTTCTGGGACGGAACGTCCTTCAGCGGCGTCACCTCGCTCGCCAGCGCGTGGCAGGAGGTGTCGTTCTTCAGCGCCGATGGGAATACGGGGTGGATGGTCTCTTCGAGGAATTCGGGCGTTGGCATCCGGTTCAACGGCACGACCTGGGAGACCCCCGTGGCGTTGCCCGCCGGCGGCTACTTCGCCGGGATGGGAGGCTCGGCCCCCGACGACGTGTGGGCGACCGCGCCGGGGCTCACGTTGCACTACACCAACACCTGGAGCACCGTGAACAACCCGTACTCTGGTTCCTCGACGGCGCTCAGGTATCCCGTCTCCAAGTCCACCTCGTTGGCCTTCGCCGTGGCCGGCACGGCGGGGAGCAACATGAACGTCATTCGTTGGAACGGGACGAGCTGGGCCCTCGACGCCAGCGCTCCGTCCGGGACCTACTACAACCTCTGGACAGCGCCGGGCGAGAGCGTGTGGGCGAGCGGAAGCTTCGGCGTGCGGAGGTTCGACGTCAACTCGAACCAATGGGTCGACATGGCCGTGCCGGCCATCCCGACGGGACCCCTGGCAGCCTCGAACGACACGAACGTCCTCGTGCCGGCCGCCAGCGATCGGCTCTGGAAGTGGAACGGCACCGCCTGGACCGTCGAGCAGTGCCCGAGCGGCTTGTTCGCGTGGGGCAGCTACGTTCCGCCGAGCCTTCTACACGCCGCGGGCAAGCTCTGGCTCACGTCGGTCCAGCCCTATGGGCTCTTCTTTCGGTAGCCACGCTCCGTCCGCTCCTGCCGGCTGACCAGGGCCAGCACGACGAGGCCTGGCTCATCTTCATGGACATGGTCAACAACCACATCCCCACGTTCGAGGACAAGGCCGAGGCGCTGACCTGCTTCCCGCTGTTCCGCACCTGGTTCGGGCTCAACGGCCTGTGCAAGCTGCCCTCGGACTACTCGGGTAATTACGAGCAGCACGCCGACTCACCGTATACGGTCTCACGCTTCCGGGCCGACGCCGAGCGCAACTTGCGCCGGCGATCGGGAGGCGTGTAGCCTTCGCGCCATCTCAAGCCTCGGCAACCCGTCAGAGCGGCTTCCGGACTGGGCGATCGGCGCCGGAAACGGCTGGGTGGGGCGCGAAGTGTTTCGAGCATTGCTCGATCCCTCGTCAAGCTGCACTCGGATTGACTGGGTGGCCTTCGTTCCCAATCCGGGCAAGCAGGACGAGGGAACGGACCGGCGCATCGAAGGAGATGGTATGTCGAACGACGCAGGTCTCACCTGGAAGCAAGCTCTCGAGGCGCTCGCGCGCGCGGTGGAGACGGGCGATTGGGTCGCCGCGGTTGCTGCCGGCGTTGCCGCGAGCGAGGCCTTGGAATATTTGCGCCGAGAGGACGCGGACCTTCCCATCTCGATTTGGTTGGGCTCAGACGAAAGCCAAACGATCGCGGAAGCAGCCGCCTCTGCGATCGGGAATGATCGGCTCGACATCGCTGCCCAGTTGCTCGAGGTCATTCCACGAGATGCTGAGGACGCCGAGTTGGAGGAGCTCAGGCAAGCTACGGTGGCGCTCGCCGCTCTTCTTTCGAACGATGCCGAGCTGGCGTTGGCTACTCTCGACATCACAACCAGGTTCAACGCAGGCACTGGGCGACTTCTCGAAAGCATCGCGGGAAAAGTTGCGGAGGCCCTCGATGCCGGAAGTGGGGAGCAACGCCTCCTTGGCGTATACGTATTGGGCACGGGCGGAGAGGTGTCGGGCGATGGCTTCAAGGCGACAGAAACGAGGCAAGCGCAGTGGGCGGCATCCAGGCAGCTGCCGAACGATCCCGAAACCCTCACCTTCGCGTTGGCCGCCATGTGCCGCAGGCGCTGTGCCGCCCCGGATCATGTCAAGGTCTTCGAAGCATGCTTTGCGCGGCATGGTTCCGATTTCATAGATGCGCCAAGGCTCTTGGAAGAGGCTGCGCTCCACGCAAGCCGATGCCTCGAAGCAGGATCGCTTATCCAGCCCTGTTTCAGGACCTTCGCCCTCCATGCGCTACTCCACGGACGCGAGTCAGAGGTTCGCGAGCGACTGGACGCGATGGTCAAGGCTCGGCCCGGACTGGCGAAGTCTCTTTCTCGGCTACTGGAAGGCGCGCGCGAGTTGTTGGCGCGAAGGTCTGTAAGCGAGCCGCAGAGGCTCGTGCCGGCCGAGGCAAATGCTCGCTCGGCCGAAAACGCGAGCGGCGTTGATTCAGATTTGTTCGGGTCACAGGAAGGCAACGAGAAGAATTACCGAGGTTCTTCGCGCTATCCCGAAGAGGAGCGACGTGCCAAGAAAGCCTTCGCCCCTTTGAGCTCGGAGCAAATCAGGCCTTTGCTGGAGCTGTGGCGTCGGCAGCTGTCGGAGCCCGTGCGATGGCTGATGAAGTACGGAGTCGAGAGCGGCTGGCTGGTAGAAGTCGCCCGGTTTCCTCGCGTCGCCGCCGCCCTCGCGCGAGAGTTCGCGGTGTCCGAATCTCTGAAAGAATGGAAGATCGCAGCGCACTTGGCGGGCGAGCTTGCCGACGCTCCGCTTCTGGAGCAGTTGCTCAAGGCAGTCGAGCGAAGGCCGGATGTTCTTGCGCACTCGGTAGTGGAGAGCTTGATGCAGGCCTCGACCGTGGTGCTCGCGCGCGACGCAACGAGCGAGACAGCTCGCCGGCTCCTCCAAGCGATCGCCGAGAGTCCCGTGGGCTGGAACACCGCAGCCGAGGCGCGCCAGATCCTTCAGGGGCAGCCCCCCAAGCCCTTCCGGCCCACCTGGCAGAAGGCCCAGGCAGAAATCAAGGTCACGCCCGAAGAGCGCCGTGCCTTCGAGGCTTGGCTCGCGCTCGCCACGAGTATCGAACGCGGCGAGAGCGTGGCGGACGGCGGCGGGTAAGCGACGTCGCAGCCGCGTGACCAGGTCGGTCGACGAGGCCGCGCCCCAGTGCTGATGAGGCCGGGCGATGGGATACGCTATCCGCGAGCAGGTGCCGGACTGCGCGGACGGCCACTCACGTGTCCTTGCCGCACTCACGCCAGATGGCTCCTCCCAGAACCCGGCCCGAAGGGCCAGTGAGGTGAAAGATGTCCAACTTCCCTGAGCTTCTCCGCGACCGGATCGAGCGGCATTTCCCGTGCGGCGCCACCCGGGACGCGTACGGCCTCCTGCAGGAGCTCAAGTCCGTTCCGGTCGCAGCGTGGACCCTGCCGGCGCCACTGGAGGACCGGGTTCGCGTTGTGCGCGCAGCGCTTCAGGGGATCGTGGCGCGCTACGAACGGAGGGAGCGTCTGCCGCAGGGGTTTGCCGGGTTCGTCCTGGTCGAGTTCGTGGTGCGGGTGCTGGACGTGACCTCGGCGCGCGGCAGCGACCTCGCGCGGCGCCGTGGCGACCTGATGTCGAGCATTCTGGTGTGGCGCGACCTCCCCGCGACCCGACAGGACACCCCCTGGCTCCCGGAGCTCACGGACGCGTTCTTCCCGCCTGCGGAGACCATCGCGCCTCCGGCGGAGTTCGCCAGGGCGGCCCTTTTCGTCGCTCTGGGCCGGCCGTTGGGAACGTTCTTCCCGGGAGAGGAGGGACGGCAATACCTCCAGCTGCTCTCGAGCGTGTATTGCGACGAGGCCGGTCGCGCGATCTCGGCACAGGCTCAATCCGGCGTGCAGGCGTGGCAATCGAAGTTCGAGCCCCTGGAGATCCATCCGTACGATCCGCTTGCCTACCTCACCACCTTCCTTTCGAAGGCCTTGGCCCTCCACCGTGCGATGGCGGTGGGGGACGAGGAGGGCAAGCTCAACGCCTACTTTCGGCTCAAAGCCCTGATTGAGTCGCTGCTTCCCAAGCCCAAGGCCTTGTCGCTCATCCGGCCGCTTTTCGGGAAGATCTCGGTCCCGAAGTCGCTTCGGACGATCGCTCCGCCCCGAGGCCCGAAAGCCCCGAGCGCCAAGCCCTTTGACCCGTACGAGATGATCTCGGACGACGAGGACACCATTCCGGACGGGCGGGTCCCAGGGGCCTATCGCCACTGAAGACGGCGACCGAGCGGCCTGCAATGCGGCTCGTGAGCTGCGGTGGAACGGGTGAAGGCTCGTGGTCCTGGCGCGCCATCCTTCACTGGCAAAGGCCGCCCTGACGAAGAGGCAGATCCCGTGGTTACGGGTACTTGGGGCCCGGGAGTTCTTATCGATAAGAACTCTGGGCGGCGCGCCCGCGACGTACGTGGCCCAACGACGGCCGGTCTGCCGCCGGGCCTCACCTGGGCAACGTTGCCCAGGTGAGCAGGCTCGAACCAGGGCGCTCGGCCTGCGCCTGAGGAGGCCCAACGCCCTGAGGGCGGGCGCTTGTCGTGTCGGGGCGCATCAAGGTCGGCAACGGCGTCGGCTCGTTGGCCAAGGCCAAGGCCAAGGTGCTGCTCCGCTCCAAGTTCGTGACTACGCTTGCCATCCCGCCGGACGCGCCTTGAGCGCTCGCGACCCGGCGAGCCTTGGCTGGAAGCGTTGCACGACCTCGTCGGCCATCGCATCTGGCGCCCCCAGCCAAGCGCGAGTGTCAGCCCCCGCGGGTACGCTCGTGTCCATCGCGAGCGAGGTAGGGGGCACCTCCTGCCGCGATATGTGGAGATGGAGTTCCGGCGGTTCCTCGCCTGTGGGGTCCTCAAGAGGGCTTCTGCCGCTGCGCCTGCGTCGGGTCGCGACTTCGTGCGCGAGGTGTTCAAGTGGGCGTGCAACACGGTAGCGAAGGCGCCAAAGCAGGGGGCGATCTCGATGACCCAGAGATTCGGATCAAACATCGAGCTCAACATTCCCCCTGTGTCAGGGTAGTTGTCGCATCAGACGGGGTGTTCGTAGAGAACGAGGACGGAGGGGTTGGCTTCGTGGAGCTTTCGCCGCCCCGGCGGGAGCGGGGGATCGTCAGCGCATGCTCGAGGACGGAAGGGTGGAGCTGCGCCTGCGCCCACGAGGTGCACGACGGGACGCGGGCGATCGCGTTTGCGCCAAGCCAGTTCCTGCGCAGGCTCGCGGCGATCGTGCCCCCGCGGAAGCTCCACTCGATCAGGTAGCTCGTCGGCCAAGCTGCGGGCATAGAGGTTCGGCGAGTTTCCAGCCTCATCCGGCAAACGGAGGGTCAATGACAGCAGCGGCAAAGGTCACCAAGCAGGAAGCTTTCGTCGTCACCAATGGGGCGAACAACAGGCTCGCGTTCTGGATGGAGTACGAGGTCGGAGGCCGGCGGGCAACGACGATCGCGATAATCAAGCCCACGCGGACGTTGGTTCCGCGCGACGGCATGGGCTTCGGCATCGAGACCACGGAGTCGAACGTGTCGCGCGTCGACGTCGAGGCGTGGTTCGAATCATGCGGCTACAGGGTGCTCCGCTCGATCGATTGCCAGTGCAACGAGCCAGTCGGGTACTGGTGAGTGAGGCCTGGCCGATCGCCCAGTTGTCTTGGAGCTCCTTGGCGTCTTCCCGCTGCTGGTAGTGCGCATCAACGGCACGCTCATCGCCCGGGATGACCTCGACCGCGCCCAGGTGCCCGATGAGTTCGACGTCCAGGTGGTCCACTTGATGAGCTGCCGGTTGCGCGGGCCGAGGCGTGTTCTCCTCGATGCATGCGGGGGGCTAAGCGCGCGGCGGGATCGGGGGCGAGGAGGCCCGTCGTGGTGAGCTGCGCACGCTGCGACCCGTCGGCTTCGTACGTGGTCTTGGTGATCGATCACCCGTCAGCGGCCGCAAAGATGAGCCAGGAGAGGCTGCCACCTGCCAGTCAACTAGGGTCGGCGACGCCGGCGGTACGTGGCGAGGAGGGTGAGCCCCCCAAGGATTGCCGCGGGTCCGCTCCCCCCGCTCGCGCAGCCGCAGCCCTTGGTCTGCGTCGGCGTCGTGGGACTCCCAGCATCGGGGCTTGGCTGGACCAGGCCCGCGTCCGCGGGCGGTGACTGACAGGCTCCATCGAGGCAGGCTCCCTTGGAGCAGGGCGTGCCGTCCGGAGCTGGTGGCCAGGAGCATTTCCCCGTCGCGGGATCGCACAGGCCGGCCGCGTGGCATTCGTCCGTTGGGGCGCAGGTGACCGGATCGTGGCCCACGCAGGCTCCGCTCTCGCAGATGTCGCGGCGGCTGCAGAGGTCGTGGTCGTCGCAGGAGACGTTGGAGAACGGCGCACAATGGCCGTCGCGGTCCGCGCCCGCGGCCTCCGAGCAGGCCTCGCAGGGCCCGTCGCACGCGGTGTCGCAGCACAGCTGGCTCGCGCAGAAGTTGCTCCCGCACTCGAGGTCGGCCTGGCAGGCAGTGCCCAGGGCCGAGGCCAGGCGGAAGTCGAAGGCTATCGCCGCGTCCTCGCGGACGATGTTCGTCAGATACACCTTGGAGGTCGGCTTGCCGCCATACGGTTGGCTGTTGGGCGTCGTCTCCGGCGTGAAGCTCACGTGGCTCGCGTTGGGGAAGGGATCTTGCGCGTCGCCGTCGTCCAGGGCCGAGGTGTTGAGCGTGCGCAGCCCGTCCGCCTGCTCCAGGTCGACCAGGTAGTGGAGGGAGTCGTTGTTGTCCGCCATCCGCTCGTCGATGTGGAAGACGAGCAGGCCAGACCCGGGCAGGTAGAGGTCCGACCCTACCTTGCGCCGATTCTCGAGCAGGAAGTATTGCGAGGTCGGCATCCCAGCCTCGATGCGCACGACGGCGCCGCCCTCCTCCACCGGCTGGAGCACCTGGTGGGTGACGCTCGTCGCGATCGTGCGCGGAGTCACGAAGCCCAGACGCGCCTTGGCCCACGCCGACAGGTGCGTGGGCTTGGTGCCGTTCAGGTCCGGGCCGCCCCAGGCGCCCGAGGACATCAGGCACCAGAGCCCCAGCCCCGAGGAGGCGAAGGTGGTGTCGTAGAGATCGGGCAGCCCGAAGAAGTGCGCGGTCTCGTGCACGATGCCGCCGATCATGGTGATCTCGCCGTTGCCCCTCAGCTCGGGCTCGGTGTGGTAGGCGACGATGCGCACCCCGTCGTGCGTGGTGATCGGGGTGATCAGCCGCGCGAAGTGCGAGTGGATGGAGTCGGGGTTGGGCGTGGACTCATAGCCCTTGCCGGTGTGGATGACGTCGATGGCGTCGATGAAGCCGTCATCGTTCTGGTCGAAGCGCTTGAAGTCGAAGCGCTGCGCGTCTAGGGCGGCGATGGCCTCCATGACCATCTCCTCGGGATGGCCGTCGGGGTGCGCGCCGTTGAAGGCGTAGTGGGCGTCGTTCTGCGAGAGCTCGAGCCACGGCTCGATCGTCGAGGTGAGCTGCACGGTTCCGCCCGAGACCTCGTCGTAGTACGCGCGCACCGAGTCCGTGGCGCCGTTGAAGACCGGCTCGAAGTCCGCAGGCTGGTACTTGGTCGAGTGGTTCTTGAACTTCACCAGCAAGACGAGGTTGCGGACCACCCCCTTCATGGGCGCGAAGGCGCGCGGCGCGGCACGTCGCCGCCGCTCGTCGGCCGCCCGTAGCGCGTCGCTCGACGGACGCAGGTGCGGCAAGAGGCCGAGCGCGCGCGGGTCGCCGTGACCCGCGCGCAGGTGGGTGGGGACGAGTCGGCCGTCGCTCTCGGCGCGGGCGTAGCGCCACCTCCCGCCGGCCTCGTCCCAGGCCAGCGTGAAGCCCGCGAGGTCTTCGAGCCAGGAGAGGTGCTCGTCGCCGCGCGGGAGCACGAGCAGCCGGTGGCCGTCGCGATCCTCGGCCTCGACCGGCACCGGCGGCATGGGCACGGCGAAGGCGGGTGCCGCCAGAAGGAGCAGCGCAATCCCAAAGGGCGAAGAGGCGTGCATGCGTGTCACCGGGAACGGCGGCGCAACGTGGTGAAGAAGACGGCAAGGCCCGCGACCAGGGAGATCTGCATGCCGGCGCCGGCATGGCTGCACCCTCCGGGGCTCCCCGGCGTCGTGCCGGCATCGGGGGCTGTCAGCGAGGCGTCGGTTGGCTCCCGACCGGCGTCGGGTGGAGCGGGCCTCTCGTTGACCAACAAGGCGGCCGGCAACGACGCCTCCAGGTCCTCTCCGGTCGTCAAGAGCAGGTCGCGCGCGCCGAGCGGGGCGGCGTCCTCCACCGAGACCACCAGCACGGCGGTGAGCTCGTCGAGCAGCGTCGTGGACTCCACGGCGACACCCGTCCCGCTGAAGCGCGCGGCGAGCTTCGCGCCGTCGGTGAAGTGCGCGCCCTTGACGCGGACCGACTGGCCGCGGAGCCCCTGCGGCAGGCTGGTCGGATCGATCGTGGCGATGGTCGGCATGTCCACGAGCGAGGCCGAGTACCTGTAGTCGCCGTCGTTGGTCGTGCTCGGGTGGTTGGCGTCATAGTTGCCGTTGGAGAGGTTGGCGACGACGAGTGCGACCGCGTTGCACTCTCTCGAATCGGGGACCATCGCCGAGCCGGAGCGGGTCTCCGGATCCATCGCGAGCGACACCACCTTGGCCCCGGCGCCTGCGCGCATGCACAACGCGTCGGCGGCCCAACGGTAGGGCGCGGTGCCGGTGACGCGGACCGCCAGCGCCTTGCCCGCGGCGGCGCCGGCCGTCTCGAAGAGCACGTGCGAGGACCCGTAGGCCGCGACCTTGGTGACAGGGGGCCTCTGCGAGACCGGCAACTCGGCGAGCGTGTGCTGGGCGGTCCAGGCGATCTCCGGGTAGATGCTGGCGTCCTGGAAGTGCTTGCCGTCGGCCCAGGTCGGGCCGGTCAAGGTGCGCCAGATCGCGAACTCCTCGAACGCCTCGTCGAAGGACGAACCCTTGGCCTTGGCCAAGGTGTCGAAGGCGTCGAGGTAGGTCGGGATGTTGGCCACGTTGGCCGCCGGGTAGTCGCCGACGGAGGTGATGGTGCCGTTCTGCCCGGACAGCTTCCAGAGCTCGGCGAGCAGCTTGCCGTCGCGCGCGCCGAACCTTTCCTCGTAGAACAGCGGGAAGATCGACGCGCCACGGCGGTACTCGGGCGGCGACTGGAAGTCGATGGCGTACTCAGGGTGTTTCTGGAACACGTCGATGCCCGCGTAGAGGCCGGGGCGGCCCTCGCAGTGCATGATCGCCCCGGTGAACATGCTGGTCGCCCGGGGCGGCTCGATGCAGTCGACGCCCAGGAGGGAAACAAAGCTGAAGGCGCGCTCCACTGAGAGTGCGAAGTACTCCCTGTCCCGGGTGTAGAGGGGGCCGGGCACTCCCCCGAGCATGGCGCAGTCGGTCTGCGGGGTTGCCGGGATGTCCGCAGTCGCCTCGTATCCCGCGCTCGTGAAGTTGCCCATCCAGAGTGCGAGGCCGGTCTCGACCTTGCCGTCCACGAGGCGCCAAGGGGCGGCAAAGCCCATCTGCCCCACCTGCACGCTCCAGGAGGTCTCTGCCATCTTGACCACCTCTTGCGCGTCAACCATGGGGAAGGTGGCGTCGTAGTAGACGCGGATGGGCAGCGTGGCCGAGTCGACGTGCGCGGTGCCCGGCGGCACGTCTGCCATGGCTTCGGCATATGCGAAGAGGAACAGGGCGATGACGAACGAAGACAACGTCCTGGCGGCGGACATGGCGCTCCTTGCGCTTCAGCGGAGGGCGCAACACTAGCAGCCCGCGTGCCACGGGAATGGGTTGAAAGATCAAAGTGTTGGACGGCCCGCGGCCGGAGGGAAGTGCGTGGTCCGGTAGGGAATTAACACTCGGGCGCGCGCAGGAAGCTTCCGCGGGGGCCCGATCGCCGCCAGCCTGCGCACGGGCAGGCCCGGGGGCAGAGCCCGCGATGGCTTCGATTGCGCCCAGGTGCCCGATGGGCCCGACGTCCAGGTGGTCCACCTGATGAGCGGCGGGTAGCGCGGCGAGAGGCTCGCTCGCGGTGGTGTGGGAAGGCGACCTCGCGCCACTCGCCTCACCTGGGCAACGTTGCCCAGGTGAGCAGACGGCGAACCCTGGAGCTGGCCGGGCGCGACCGTGCCGCCTCCTGAGGAAGCCCCGCGCCTAGGCCCTGGCGTAGTCCTCGAGAATGACGTCGATCGGGTTGGGGAGGAACGCCTTGGGGTGGGCTTTGTCCCACTGCGCGGGGAAGCACACGTAGGTCACGTGGGCGGCGGTGGGGTGGGTGAGCTGCCGGTAGCGCGGGCCGAGGAGCTTCATCAGGACGTGCCCCGTCTCCTCCTGCACGAGCTTGTCCTGGCCGGCGTAGAAAGCCGTGAGCCGCAGCTGCGACTCCTCGGCGATCGAGCGCAGCGTGACGGGCCGGCCCTTGTAGCTGATACCCAGCATCCCGTCGTCGCCGACCCCGCGGTCGTAGGCGTGAATCGCCGCCCGGACCAGCTCCACCGGGATGGGGAAGCGCTCGGCGTTGTCCACCGAGATCCAGTACGCGCCAGCCAGCTCGAATCTCTGCAGAGGGTTGAGGTCGGAGACGCTCTTGACCTTCGACCATGCAGGCTTCTTCCAGCCGCTGGCGAAGCGGCCCATCGGCGTCTTGGCGAAGACGTTCTTGAGCGAGGTGTCCAGGCCGGCCCACATCTCGGCGCCGCGCACGTAGCCCCCCATCAGCTGCGAGCGCTGCCAGGCGGACCACAGCAGGGAGCGCGGCATGTTGGAGACCATCTCCGCGAAGATGTTGCACCGCTTGGCGTCCACCGGCGTCACGAACAGGGTGGCCAGCTTGAACTTGGCGTCGGCGTCGCGGGGGCGGGCGGCGAGGTAGGAGAGCAGCTGGAGGCCGCTGCCGCAGTAGCCCTGCGCGACCATCTTCCTCTCGCCGTTGTGCCGGAAGGCGACCTGGGCCATCTCGTCGATCCAGTCGATCTGCCGCTCGACCGTGACGCGGCCCAGGCCGGTCATCTCCTGGCGATCGCCGACGAGCTCCATCAGGTAGACCGGGATGCCGCGCTCGAGGTAGCGCTCGTAGAGGCTGGCCTCGGGCAGGAAGCGGAAGAGCCGGTCGCCGTAGGGGATGAAGCCGGCGACGAAGAACAGGGAGGCCTCGCTGACCGCTACGCCCTTCTTCGGCGGCAGGTAGCTGAGGCGGTAGACGTCGTTCTTCGCCAGGACCTGCTCGCCGGCGTAGACCGCGGAGCCGAAGAGCTGCTTGCCCAGCTCGCCCACCAGGCTCTGGTAGCGGCTGCCGGCCACCAGGCGATCACCCAGCTCCTGGGCGTGATTGAACCAGCTCTTCCTGCCGGCGACGGCGTCGAGCCACGAGGTCTCGATGTCCTGCCGCATCTCCGAAAGGCTGTTGAAGACCGGCAGGAATTGCCCCTCGATGGTGTGGCTGGTCAGGTAGAGGCTCGCACGCGCGGTGCGCAGCAGCTCCTCCGTCAAGAAGGAGCTGGCGGACGCACCCTTGTCCAGCACGGCCTCGCTCGCGCGCTTCAGCCAGCCCTTCGGCGGGGCCTGCTCCGGGACTGAGACTGGGGCTACCTCGGGGGCGGGCCCAGATGCCGAAGCGGTCGCCCGGTGGGTCTTGCGAGCCTTCGCGGTTCTCATGCGTGCGGTCCCCCTGTCCTTGTTCATGCTTCACGCTGCGGGTTTGGGTGGCAGCGTATGGCCAACGAGCGCGCGCCTTGGGCCGACGAGGCATGTCCGAGCTTGGTGGGGCGCGACCTCGAATCGAAAGCCCACAGTCGACAGCGGGCTCTGCCGAGGGTCAAGCGTCTGCTTGCTCCTTGAAGAGATCGGGCTTCGGGTTCAGGGCCGGTGCGTCACCGTCACTCCGAACGGCGCGAGCGCAAGCATCCCCAGCTTCAGGTGCTGGTAGGCGAACGGGATGCCGATGAGGGTCACCGCGAGCGGCAGCGCCAGGGCCAGGTGGCTCAGGAAGATCCACAGCCCGGCAAAGACCAGCCAGAGCACGTTGAAGATGAAGCTCGACGCTCCGCCGCCGGACCGGAAGTCCTTGCCGAAGGGGAACAGGGCGAGCCCGGCGATCTTGAAGCACTGCATACCGAAGGGAATGCCGACGATAGTCACGCAGCACAGCAGCCCCGCGAGCAGGTACTCGAGCGCGGTGACCAGGCCGCCACCGATGACGGCCCACAGGAGATTCAGGAGGAGGCGCATGGCGGCCCAAGGATACTCCCTTGGGGCCGCGGCCCAGATTCTCCATGGCCTGCTGAGCTTCAGATTCTCCAGTGGCACCAGGGCCGAGGCGAGCCGGCAAGCGCTCGCCACTGCGGCAGGCTCTCGCGAAGTGGCGGGGTGCGTCCTGTCTCATGGGTCGCGTCTGACCTCCATGGGTTCTCTGTGACCTCGGGCTCCGGCCTGCTTGGCCGGTTCGCTCTCGGCGAGGCATGTTCGAAGGCCAACGAAAACAAGCTCATCGAGGTCGTTAGCCACCGTGGCCAAGGACCCGCGGCATAGGCGCAGTATTTGCTGTCCGACACTCATCGCTCTTCTTCGCGAGGTGAATCCACCAGAGCTTCGGTGCCGGGAGGGCGCTCATGGAGGCGGCTGCCATGGCGCGGCAGTCGCTGGCGTTCAGGTCGGGGGCACGATTCTCGGGTCCTTCCACGGGCGAGACTGAACGCTGGCTCCCGCGGGGGTCGTGCGGGGTAGGCCTGTCCCACTCGAGCTTCCCTCAGGATGCTCGAAAACGAGGTGCAACATGGGTCGGAAGAGCGCTGTCGATGTGGCGATGCTCCTGTCTTTGGTGGCCATCGCGGTGGCGGCGCCCGCTCCCGCTCGGGCGCAAGCGGTCATCAAGGTCACCGACGACGTCAGCTTGAAGTTCGGTGGGCAGGTCCAGGCCTGGGGTGATCTGGCGGAAGACGCGCAGGGCTACTACACCAAGAACCTCTACATCCGCCGCTTGCGGTTCCTCATGGGCGGGCAGGTCGCAAAGCCGGTGACCTTCTTCCTGCAGGCCGACGTCAGCAATCTTGGGAAGCCCGGTAACAAGGGGCCGGGGCTCAGCATCCTCGATGCCTTCTTGTCGTACAAGCCGTTCGCCGCCTCCGAATCCTCGACGCTGCGCGACGCGCTCCAGATCGATGCCGGGCTCTTCCTGGTTCCCCTGTGTCGCAACGCGCTGCAGTCCACGCTGACCTTCCTGTCGCTCGACGTCGCCGCGACCACCCTGGTCGACAACTTCAATGGGCTGGGCCTGCGCGACACGGGCCTGCAGCTGCGCGGGTTCTTCTTCGATAGCCATCTGGAGTACCGTCTGGCCGCCTTCCAGGGCCTGCGCACCGCGAGCGGGCGCAACCCGCTGCGCCTCGCCGGCTACCTGCAGTACGACCTCTTCGACCGAGAGAAGGGTTACGCCTACCAGGGCTACAACTATGGCAAGTCGAAGATCCTCGCCCTGAGCGCCGGTATCGATGCGCAAGGAAGCTTCCGGGCGCTTTCGGCCAGCCTCGCGGTGGCGCTCCCCGTGCGCGAGGGCGATGAGCTCGACGGCTTGGTCCAATACCTCCACTACGATGGCGGCAAGACGCTGGGCTACGTCGTCGACCCCGAGAAGAAGACCGAGAGTGGCATCCCGGTTCAGAATGACGTGCTGGTGGAGGTCGCCTACTACATCGGCGCTCTTCAGCTCGCTCCCTTTGCCAAGTTCGAGAGCCAATACTTCGTCGATGGCAACCTCAACCAGAACAAAGGGGTGATGTACTTCGGCGGAGGGTTCAAGTACTTCGTCGCGGCTTCGAACCTCAACTTCACCGTCGCCTACACCCGCGCGCAGCCGAGGTCGAGCGCCGACGCGGCAGGCGTCGCGCGCAAGGGCCTGAATCAGGTCACGGCTCAGCTGCAGATGTTCTACTTCTGATTCGCCGCCACCCCTTCTCGTCGATGCTCGAGAAGCGTGGCGTCGCGCCATCTCTGGCTCATCGAGGAGTTGCAATGGCTGGATCCATGTCGAGGCCACGTCCATCGCGCCGCAGCTTCCTGCGAGACGGGTTGTTGCTCGGGGGGGCGCTGGCCATGGGCGGGTGCAAGCAGGCTCTCCGGAGCAAGCCGTCGCCCCGGACCTGGCGTGTGCAGACGGTCTGGGACGCGGGGACGGTAGGCTTCACCGTGTTCCAGCAGTTCTGCGTCAACATGAGGTCCATCACCGGAGGCGTGCTCGAGCTGGAGCCTCTGCCGGCGGGCGCGGTGGCTGGCCAGTTCCAGATGCTCGACGCGGTGATAGCGGGGAAGTGCGATGCCATCAACGGCTTCACCGCCAACTGGGCAAACCGTTTTCCGCTCGCGGCCTTCCTGTCGTCCTATCCCCTGGGTCTCGATCGGCCGGATCAGTGGGAGACCTGGTACTACGAGCTGGGAGGGCTCGCGCTCGCCCGCACGGCGTACGAGGCGCAGGGCGTGTTCCTGGTCGGCCCCATCCAGCACGACCTCAACTGCATCCACTCCAAGGTGCCCATCCGCTCCGTCGAGGATCTCAAGGGCAAGACCATCCGCTTCCCCGGCGGCATCGTCGCCGACGTCTTCAAGCAGGCGGGCGTCTCCACGGTCATCCTCGGCGGGTCCGATGTCTACGGCGCGCTGCAGAAGGGCACGGTCGATGCCGCCGATTTCGTGGGGCCGGCGGTGAACTTCAATTTGGGGCTCGCCGAGGTCGCGCCCTACATCGTCATGGGACCGCGCACCACACCTTGCCTGCACCAGGCGGTGGACCTGATGGAGTTCACCGTCAACCTCGAGCGCTGGCGCGAGCTGCCACCCGAGGTGCAGAGCGTCGTCATTGCCGCGGTCCGGCAGTACTCGTGGAACCACTATGCGCTCATCCAGCGCGAGAACATCCTGGCGTGGGAGAAGTTCAACAAGAAGGGGGTGGAGGTCATCCGCCTGACCGAGGAAGATGTGGGGAAGATGCGCCGAATGGCCATTCCGGTTTGGTTCGAGTGGGCCAGGAAGGACTCGATGACGCGCCAGGCGTTCACCTCGCAGCTGCGCTACCTGCGCTCGCCGAGCGTGGCCTACATCACCGATGACATGCTGGTCGACCGGGAAGGTCGCAAGCTGGAGCTGTAGGTGGTCGGCCCTACTCGGTCGCGCGCCGAGGGGCCTTCGCGCAGGGCGGCCTCGATGAAGCTTTCAATGAAGAGCTGGCAGCGGCTCACCCTGGCGCCCAAGCTCCAATTCTTCACCGTCGTCTTCTTCGTCCTGGTGGCCTTCTGCCTTTCGGTAGGAGCCAGCATGCAGCTCGAGAAGGGCCTGACCGAGGCCTTCCGGGCCCAAGGAGTGGCGGTCGGGCGGGCCCTGGCCGCGGCGGCCGAGCAGAGCGCGGTGGGCAATCCCCTCGTTCTGCAGAACACCATCGAGGGGAATCGAGTCCAGCGTGGGGTCAAGTACCTCTTCGTGCTCGACGCCCAGGGCGAGGTCGTGGGGACCACGTTTTTGACGGGGATGCCCCTGGGGCTCAAGGAGGCCAATCCGTTGCCTCCCGGGGTGGACCAGGCCAGCAACCAGGAGAGAGTCGCCCGCGTTCGGGTCGACGATGCCGACAAGCAGAGGGTCCTTCGGGTCATCGACGTAGCCGTACCCGTCCGCCGCGGCACCTTGGGCGTGGTGCATGTGGGGATGGACTCCGATGCCATCGACGCTCAGGTGATGGGGCAGCGCTACCTGCTGTGGGGCCTGGGCGGGATCCTGGCCCTGCTGGGAGTCGTCTTCTCGCTCAGGGTGACACACGTGGTGGCCATCCGGCCGGTGCGCGACCTGACTCGAATCACCTCCGAGATCGTCGCCCGCGGCGATCTGACACAGACCATCACCGTCCGGTCCGAGGACGAGATCGGCCAGCTCGCCAGGAGCTTCGCCCAGATGGTCGAGAAGCTCCGCGATATCCCGCTGCGCCTGGGCCAGTCGGTGGAGATGCTCGGGCAGTCGGTCGCCCGCTTGAGCGCATCGGCTGCAGGCCAGTCAGAGAGCCTGGTGCAGCAGGCGACGGCGCTGCACCAGACCCAGGCCACCGTCACGGAGATCAGCTCCACCTCCACCCTCGCCTCCGAGAAGGCGAGCGCGGTGCTGCAGCACAGCCTGAAGGTGGACCAGGTGGCTCAGGCGGGTGATGCCTCTGTCGCCCTGACGCTGAGCGCTCTCACCGACATCCGCGAGCAGGTGCTCGCCATCGCCGCGCGGATCACCGACCTCGCCGGCCACGCCGGGGTCATCAGCACCATCACCGCCACGGTGCGCGACGTCGCGGACCGCACCAACCTTCTCGCCCTCAACGCCGCCCGCGAGGCTGCGCGGGCGGGCGAGGCGGGGCGCGGGTTCGCGGTGGTCGCGCAGGAGATGCGCTCGCTCGCCACGCAATCCTTGCAGGCGACGCAGCAGGTGCAGAAGAACCTGGGCGGGGTGGTCGCGGCCATCACTGCCGCGGTCAGAATCACCGAGAGCGGCGCACAACGCATCGACGCCGGCTTGGAGCAGGTCAAGCTCTCGGGTGATCGGCTGGGTGAGCTCTCGGCCATCGTTCGGGACAACTCGGCGATGGTGGGGCAGATCGGCTCGGCGGTCAAGACGCTCGAAGAGGTCGCCCGAACGCTCGCCAACCTCATAGGCCAGTTCCGAGTCTAGGAACCTTTTCGGGCGACGAGCCCAAGGAGAGAACCGTGAACCCCATCAAGCCCTCGCCCTCGCGTCGCTCCTTCCTGAAGAAGGCCGCGCTCGCGTCCGGGGCCGTCGCTCTCTCCGGATGCGCCCCCTCCGCGCGCGCCAAGCGCGAAGCGATCAAGTGGAGGGTGCCCACGCTCTGGGACGCCGGGACGGTGGGCTTCACCACGTTCCAGAAGTTCTGCGAAAGCATCAAGCCCATGACCGACGGCCAGCTCGAGTTCGAGGCCATGACCTCGCAGGCCGTGACCCGCGGTCAGTTCCAGCTCTTCGATGCGGTGAAGGAGGGCAAGTGCGAAGCCATCAACGGCGCGACCGCGAACTGGGCCCATCGGCTCCCCGTCGCCGCCTTCCTGGCGTCCTATCCCTTGGGGCTCGATCGCCCGGACCAGTGGGAGACCTGGTACTACGAGCTGGGGGGCCTCCAGCTGGCGCGCCGCGCCTATGAAGCCGAGGGCCTGTTCTTCGTGGGCCCCATCCAGCACGACATGAACATCATCCACTCGAAGGTCCCCATCCGCTCCTTCGAGGAGCTGAAGGGCAAGCGGATGAGGTTCCCCGGGGGGATCGTCGCCGAGGTCTTCCAGGAGGCGGGCGCGTCCACGGTGATCCTCCCGGGCGCCGAGGTCTACGCCGCGATGGAGAAGGGAACCATCGACGCCGCCGACTTCGTAGGGCCTGCAGTGAACTACAACCTCGGCTTCGGCAACATCGCCAAGTACATCATCATGGGGCCGCGCAGCACCCCCTGCCTGCACCAGGCCGCCGATCTCCTGGAGCTCACCGTACGCCTCGACCGGTGGCGGGAGCTGTCCAAGCCGTTGCAAGACATCGTCGTCGCCGCGGTGCGCCAGTACTCGTGGGACCACTACTCCACCATCCAGCGCGAGAACATCGCCGCCTGGGAGAAGTTCGAGAAGATGGGCGTGGAGATCATCCGCCTGACCGAGGCGGACGTGCACAAGCTGCGCAAGCTCGCCATCCCGGTCTGGTTCAAGTGGGCCAGAAAGGACGCCCTCACCCGCGAAGCTTTCGCCTCGCAGCTGCGATTCATGCGCTCGCAGAGCGTGGGCTACATCTCGGAGGACATGCTGGTGGACAGGGACGGCCGCGCCCTCGAGCTGTAGCCGTCCCTCCCGCTCGCCTGCCGTCGCTCCGTCCGGTGCCGCCGCTCGCAGTCGGGCGGACGCGAGCCCGTGCTTCGCCTCGGAGCAGGATCCGGACGCGCCGAGCAGGTCGGGCCAAGCTTGCGTCGTCGGCAAGCTCTGTCAGTCGCTGGCCGCCGAGGATAGATTGACGGCCATGTACCTCCCGCGCCGCGTCTACCTCGATCACAACGCCACGACCCCGGTGGACCCCGCCGTCGCCGAGGCGATGGCGGTGGCGCTGCGGGACGTATTCGGCAACCCCGCCTCGCTGCACACCGAAGGGCGCAAGGCCGAGGGTGTGCTGCGTCGCGCGCGCTCCTCCGTCGCCAGGCTGCTGGGATGCCCGGAAGAGCGGGTCTTCTTCGTCGGCTCTGGCAGCGAGGCCAACAACACCGCGATCCTCGGCGTCTTCTCGGCGCGGGGGAGCAAGGGCCATGTCGTCACCACGAGGATCGAGCACGAGTCGGTGCTCGGAGCCTGCGCCGAGATCGAGCGGCGCGGCGGGCAGGTGACCTATCTCGCCGCCGGCCGCGACGGGCGCGTCGAGGCCCGGCAGGTCCAAGAGGCGCTACGGCCCGACACGGTGCTCGTCTCGGTGATGCACGCCAACAACGAGACCGGCGCCCTCCAACCCGTCGAGGAGATCGGTCGGCTCTGCCGCGAGGCGGGGGTGCCACTGCACACCGATGCGGTGCAGAGCTTCGGGAAGATACGCACCGACGTGGACGCGCTGGGCTGCGAGCTGCTCAGCCTGACGGCCCACAAGATCAACGGCCCCAAGGGCGCGGCCGCCCTCTATTGGCGCGGGGTCCATGCCTGCGAGCCGCTCATCCGCGGCGGCGATCAGGAAGGCGGGATGCGCGCGGGGACGGTGGCGGTGCACCAGGTCGCAGGGCTGGGGAAAGCGGCCGAGCTGCGCTACGAGCGCTGGCGCGGCGATCTCGAGAGGCTGCGGCCCCTGCGCGCTGAGCTGATCCGCGGCCTGCGCGAGGCGTTTCCGGCGGCGCGCGTCAACGGCGCCGAGGGTGAGGGCAGGCAGCTGCCCGGGACCGTCAACGTCACCTTCCCAGCCAAGAACGGACTGCACCTGCTGGCTGCGCTCGACTGCTACGAGATCTCGGTGTCGATCGGCTCGGCGTGCACCGCCGACCGCATCGAGCCCTCCCACGTGCTGCTGGGGATGGGCCTGTCTCGCGAGGACGCGCTCTCCTCCATCCGCTTGAGCATGGGGGGCGGCACAGGCAAGAAGGACATCGCCCACGTTCTCAAGATGCTGCCCCGGGTGCTGCAGGGTGATCCCCCGGGCTTCGCCTACCTGGACCCGCAGCACCTCACGCGCGAGCGGCTGACCTCGAAGGATGTCTTCCTCATCGACATCTCCATGCCTACCACCCGGCTGACCCAGCGCGTCCTGCGCGAGGCACATCGCTTCAGCTACTTCTCCTTCGACAAGCACCTCCCCGAGATCCCGCGGGACAAGGAGGCGTTGCTCATCTGCGACACCGGCGCCTTCTCGCTCATGGCCGGGTACCGACTGGCGCAGCAGGGGCATTCACGGGTGAGGGTGGTCTTCGGCGGCTACGGGGCGTGGCGTGCGCTGCACCCCCGCCTGGTCGAGGAGCTGTGCGGGTAGCATCGGTGAACTCCATGGGCCCCTTCCTCGGAAGATCCTGCGCAAGATGGCAAAGAGCTCAGACTCCAGGCTCCGGGCACTGCTTGACCTGAAGCCTGGGGTCTGGAGCCTGAAGCCCCGGCAACCCTCGTCGGTTCCGGCTTGGCCGGTCTAGGAGGTAGGCGTGGGCTTTCTCACCAACTACGCGCTGAACTACGCGGCGCTGCGGCTGGGACGCGAGCCGCGCCGGCCGCTCTTCGCCTCCTGGTTCATCACCCATCGCTGCCCGCTCGATTGCGTCTACTGCTCTGACGGCGAGGGCAGGCCCTTCCACGCCGAGGAGGCGCCGGAGCTCTCCACCGCCGATGGCAAGCGGCTGATCTCCATCATCCGCAAGAGCACCACGGTCTTCGACATCACCGGCGGCGAGCCGATGGTGCGCCAGGATCTCGAGGAGCTGTTGCGGCATGCCAAGTCCGAAGGGCTGACCACGCTGCTCAACACCAAGGGGATAGGGATCGCCGAGCGGCCGGAGATCGTCGACTACACCGACAACCTCATCCTCAGCCTGGAGAGCTTCGACGTCGACAAGACCGCCGCCATCATCCGCCGACCCCGCGAGACCGCGCAGAAGGTCCTCCAGGCGGTCGAGGACGGGCTGCGGCTGACCCGGGACAGGAAGAAGAAGCTAACCGTGAGCATGGTGGCCTTCCCCGGCGACGTGGAGGACATCGGCCCCATCCTGCGCTGGTGCCTGGCCCACGACGTGGTCTTCCAGATCGCGCCGAAGATGTCGGGGGTGCGCCCGCCGCGCGAGCTGCTCGAGGATCCCCGCTGGGTCAAGGCGATGGACGAGGTGATCGCCGCGAAGAGGAAGACCGATCTGGTGATCGGCACGCTCGGCTACCTGGAGCACATCCGCGAGCTGAGGGCCACGCAGTGCCTGCCCCTGCTGCTCGTCGATATCCGCCCCGACGGCGGCCTCTACTACCCGTGCCTCGAGCGCAAGTACTGGAAGCAGAGCATCCTCGCCCACGGGAGCATCGAGGCGGCCCAGGCGGCGGCGCGGCGGGAGTGGGGACCGGTTCCCAAGGACTGCGGAGACCAGTGCCACCTCTTCTGCCACATGTCGCTCTCGCTCTCGCAGCGCAGCCTGCGGGTCGGGGCAGGGGAGCTCCGGTCGCTCTAGGGCTGCCCACCCGAAATCCGATTTTGGGATCTGGTGGGGCGAATGAGCGCTTCACGAGTAACGATGCACCCGCTTGCTGACGCGCGCCGCTCGGACACCGGATGTCTGACCCATGACCCGGAGAGAGCTTGGGGCTGCTGACTCTAGCTCTCCGGCTCCTCGCCGACAGGGCCCTGCAGGTCCTTCATCACCTTTTTAGATCGCCCATAGCGCCCGAGGAAACGGACCAGCGTCGAGGGCGCGGCGCGCTTGAGCATCCAGAGCAGGTGCTCTTCGGTCTTGGCGAACACGTACAGGCGCTCGTGGCGGATGCCGTCGACGACCGCCGCGGCCACCTCCTCGGGCGGCATGCCCTTCTCCTCGAGCACCTCGGGCTTGAGCGCCCACGGCCTGCGCTGGCCTTCGGACATGCGCGTCGCCACCAATCCGGGACAGACGATGGAGACCCCGATCCGGTGGGGCTCGAGCTCCATCTGCAGCGACTCGCCCAACGCGACGATTCCCGCCTTCGCTACGGCGTAGGGCGCCATGAAGGGCAGGCTCACGCCCAATCCCGAGAGCGAGGCGGTGAAGACCAGGTGCCCGCCGCGCCCAGCGGCGATCATCTGCGGCACGAAGGCCGTGACCACGTGCACCGCCCCGAAGAGGTTGGTCCCCAGGACCCCGCGCCACTCCTCGAGAGGCACCTCGTGCGCGGGACCGCTACCGCCTACGCCGGCGTTGCTCATGACGATCCGCGCACCGCCGAGGTCCTTGAGGACGCGAGCGGCCAGCTGCTCGACTTCCTCGGGCCGCGATACGTCGCAGGTCACTGCCAGGCAGCGGCGCCCCAGCCGGAGGATCGACTCCTCGACCTCGCGCAGCCGCGCCTCATGGCGATCGGCCAGCGCCAGGTCGGCGCCCTCGCGCGCGAACCTGAGCGCGCAGGCGCGGCCGATCCCGCTCGCCGCGCCCGTCACCACTGCCAGCCCGCCGGAGACGTTCATGCCTCACAGGCAATCGCATGCCGCGCCAGAGCGCAACCTGCCCCGCTCGCGAGACAAGGCCGACGCCGCTGTCGCCGGGGCTGGGCCTCGTGCCTCCTGGCGACGAAAGGCGAGCCTGCGAGGCGGTCGAACCGCTTCAGAGCAGGGTCCCAATCCTTCGCTCTTCTTTGCCGCGGCTGGTCATCCAATAGGGTGAACGGGTCGGGCGGGTCTTCCACGAAGGTCGGTCAGTCGTTCTGGCTGGCGCCACTTCCTCGCCCGAGGTGGCGGAGGTCCTGTGCGGCGAATTGGCTCGAAAGCACAGAAACACCTAACAAGTTAGGTGTTTCTGTGCTCGCCAAAAAGTAACGGAAAAGAGGACTGCTCGCGCTGGCCCTCATCCCGGGCGCACAGGACTCTCTCATGGACGTTCCGATGGATGGCGTCCGACCTGGATGCTGGAGCAGACGGCAGCGCAATCCACCGTGACGCTTTGCCGGCCGCCGGTGTCGACAACCCCTGTGCCGCGAAAGATACTTCCCTGTCGCCTCGCTCAGGGAGCTGAACGCCATGGCCAGCAAGTTCACCATCGTCGGAGCGGAAGAGTTCCTCAAGGCCCACGCACCGGGGACTCCCTTCAAGGTCCAGGTCGACGGCGATCAGGTCGCGTTCCTGGGCAAGATGAAGACCGCCTACTTCGAGTGGATGTATGGCCACAAGGAGGGCGGAAAGTGGCTTCAGTACTCCATCGCCTACCGCTCGGAGGCCCCGCTGTTGCTCGAGGCAGACGGCCTGCGCGCGGCGATTCCGGCCGCCCGGGTTCGCGTTTACGTCGCCCCGTCCTTCGAGAAGGAGTTCAAGCCGGGTGACGAGGCCGCGCCGGAGATAGTCCGGGAGTACATGGCCAAGGGGAAGGTCTCCGCTCACGTCGCCGAATACCGGCTCGAGGCCGGCAAGACCTTCGAGGCCGTGATGCACGAGGAGACCTACCTGCTTCCGCCCAACGGCCCTGGCCAGCCGCCGGGCAAGGGCAAGAACCTCGTCTTGCGCATCTCCGAAAAGCCCTTCAAGGACGGTGAGCCCCAGGTCGGGGCCACCCCGGTGTACATGGCCTGGACGTACTGATCAGGGCTGCCGGGAAAGCGCTCCATCCTTCCACCGGTATCCGGTCTCGGCCACATCGAAACACGCTCGGTCGCCGCAGTTCCGACTCACTGCGAGCGCGTTACCCTGGCCCGGGCCGGGACCCGGAAGCTCTTCCTGAAGTCGGCGAAGGGCAGAGGCGAGCGGGGCGAGAGCTCACCGCTCGTCGGTGTGCAGGATCATGCGGCGCGAAGCGCGTAGCAGCCGCTCGCGGTGACCGGGCACGAGCACGACGTGGTTGCCCAGCGGCCGCTCCAACAGCGCATCCAGCGCGGCGGGATCGGTCCGGATGCGCGCCTGGGTGCGACACAGCGATTCCTCTCGCGCAGCGGTGACGAGCTCGCCTTCGCAGGTCCACAGCTCTTCCAGCCGCGAGCCACCGAGGCGCACCAGGGTCACCGGGCCCGGCGCCAGCTCGCCCTGGATCGCGACGCCCAGGCCGGACTCGAAATGGGTGTTCAGGTCGGACGACCTGACCGCGTTGCGGGGGACGGTGCAGTGGGCGAGCACGATCTCCGAGCGCGCGGGTGAGACCCGGGCGGGGTTGGCCATCCAAGGCAGGTCGCCGGTGAGCAGGTGCAGCCACAGGAGCGCCAACGCCGAGGGGACGTCGCCTTCGCACCCGGCGGGGATGCCCTCGTCGCAGAGGCGTGAGAGGGCCAGGCAGCCGCTCACGCGCGGTCCGGTGACCAGATCGAAGCAGCGCACGCTCAGCGCCCACAGGTGGTGCTCGGCGACCAGCCCCTCGAGGGCGCGGTAGACCGCGGTGGCCTTGAGCACCTCCTCCGGCGCCACCTCCACGCCGCAGGCGCGCGAGGTCAGCTCGCGGGCGAGGTCGGCGTCCGGCTTCGCGCTCGCCTGGCGAGCGAGCAGCTCCCTGATGGGGATCGCCACCAGCTCGGTCCCCCAGCTCGCGCGAACGGTCACCGCGCCGTGGGAGCTGGCCACCAGCCAGTCCGAGGGCTCGCCGACCGCGCCGAGCCGGGCCCGGCTCATGGCCAGCGCGACCGCCGCCAGGTGC